>JAZQPR010000065.1:0-12989 GCA_045628605.1 Oscillospiraceae bacterium | reverse complement strand
TTGCGGTCGCCCTGCACCTTCGCAATGCAGCTGCACTTTGTACATTTGTAAATGTTGTTGCGTTGGGGAGGGTTGTGTGGTATAATTAGACTGTTGGTCAAAAAATTAAGTTTGTGAAAGAGGAGAGAGGAATATGGTTATTAAGCCTAAGAACAGAGGGTTTATTTGTACTACTTCGCATCCGGCGGGATGTGCTGAGGTGGTTAATAAGGAGATAGAGTTTGCAAAAGAGCACAGATCGGATGCGGGGGTTAAAAAAGTACTGGTTATCGGGGCTTCGATGGGGTATGGAATGGCTGCGAGAATTGCGGCGGCGTATTCCTGCGGGGCTGATACGCTGGGAGTGATCTTTGATAAGCCGGGGACGGAGAAGAGAACGGGAACAGCGGGATGGTACAATACTGCTGCGTTTGAAAAAAGAGCTCATGCTGACGGGAAATATGCAAAAACGGTTAATGGAGACGCTTTTTCCAGGGAGATGAAGGAGCAGGTCATCAGTATTATAAAAAATGATCTCGGAAAAGTGGATGCTGTTGTTTACAGTCTTGCTGCTCCGAAGAGAACGACAGCTGACGGGGTTACATACAGTTCTGTTCTGAAAACTGTCGGTGAGGAATATACAAATAAGACCATCGACCTTAAGGATAATACTATAAAAGAAGTTACTGTTGAAAAAGCAAGTGAAAAGGAAATAGAGGATACAGTAAAGGTAATGGGCGGAGAGGACTGGATGGAATGGATCGATGCCCTTTATGAAGCTGATGCGATCGAAAAGGATGCCGTAACATGTGCATTTTCATATATAGGACCGGAGCTTACATATCCGATGTACAGAGAAGGTTCCATAGGAAAGGCGAAGGAACATCTTTTTGAGACTTCAAAGAAAATTTCAGAAAAATACAGCGGTCTGAAAGCTTATATTTCTGTCAACAAGGCACTTGTTACGCAGTCAAGTGCTGCGATCCCTGTTGTTCCGCTGTATATTTCGATACTATATAAAATAATGAAGCAAAAAGGCGTTCATGAGGGATGCATTGAACAGATGACAAGGCTTTTTACTGACAAGTTTTCAAAAACATCTGCAAAAACTGACAGTGACGGCATGATCAGACTTGATGACCTTGAGATGAAGGATGATGTTCAGAAGGAAGTTCTTGAAATCTGGAACAGCATAACAACCGAAAATGTCAGGGAATGTGCTGATGTTGACGGTTACTGGAACGATTTCTTTGCTCTGTTCGGATTTGGAATTGACGGAATCGATTATGAAAAAGATACCGATCCGGTCGTAAATATTGATTCGATAGAAAATATCTGACAGGAGGGAATTTTTTGAAAAAAAACACAACTGACAATAATTCGTTTTTTTTCACTGTATTTACACTTGTATTTCCTATGGCAATGCAGAATCTTATCAACGTTGCCGTAAACGGTGCTGACGTTTTGATGCTCGGAAAGCTGGGCGACACTATGCTTGCCGGTTCGTCACTGGCAGGGCAGATACAGTATATCATGACTCTAATATTTTTCGGTCTTACTTCAGGTTCATCGGTTCTGGCTGCTCAGTACTGGGGAAAAGGTGACACGGGTACTATTGAAAAAATACTCGGGATAGCACTTCGTTTTTCACTTGTTACGGCAGTAGTGTTTACGTTCTTTTCTTTTGCCTTTCCTGTACAGTGCGTATCGCTGTTTTCAAATGATAAGGAAGTAATAGAAGAGGGCGCAAAATATCTGAGGATACTGTCGATCTCCTATATCATGACATCTGTTACCATGATCTATCTGAATATAATGAGAAGTGTAGAACGTGTAATGATTTCGACATGTGTATATCTGACTTCACTTCTGTGCAATATATTTTTCAACTGGGTTTTTATTTTCGGAAATCTCGGATGCCCGAAGCTCGGCATATGCGGTGCGGCGCTTGCGACATGTCTTGCAAGACTTGCCGAACTTATAATAGTAATAGTATATTCAAAATTAAAGTCAACGCCGGTTCATTTCAGACTCAGTTATTTATTCAAAAAGGAAAAGATCCTTTTCGGTGACTTTTTAAAATATGCACTGCCTGTAACACTAAATGAACTTGCCTGGGGTACGGGATGTGCCATGAACACACTTATAATAGGTCATCTTGGCGAAAGTGCTGCAGCTGCAAATTCGGTCGCACAGGTAGTAAGACAGCTCGCGACTGTTGTCGCATTCGGAATAGCAAATGCAACTGCTATCATGATGGGAAAAGCAATGGGTGCAAATCAGACTGAAAAGGCTGAGGATTATTCGAAGAAATTTATAAAGCTCACAGTCGTAGTCGGTGCAGCAGCAGGACTTCTGGTACTTATAATAAGGCCGGTTATCCTAAAGTTTGTAAATATCTCGGAACAGTCAGCCGAATACCTGAGCATTCAGCTTTTGATAATGAGCTATTTTGTATGGGCACAGGCTTTCAATACTACAATGGTCGTCGGAGTATTCAGAGCAGGCGGAGATACAAAGTTCGGACTTATCATGGATATTTCTACAATGTGGGGATGCTCGATACTGTTCGGGGCAGTCTGTGCATTTGTACTGAAGCTGAGCGTTCCGGTCGTATACGTTGTTATTATGAGCGATGAAGTAATAAAGATCGCTTTCAGTATTTTCAGATACAGATCGAAGAAATGGCTGAAGAATGTTACAAGGGATAATATCTGAGCTTAATGTTCATTCAGTTTATATGACATAAAAAAGCAGAACACATGAATTTTATTTTGTGTTCTGCTTTTTCCTTATTAAATTATCATTTTTCTCCATGTAAATGCAACAGTCTTCACATCCGCATTCAGAAAACAGAGACATTTCTAATGCTTGATTACCTCCTTTAAAATTTTAATATGAAATAGAATAATATGTTTTTTTCTTTGGGCATTCATGACATCAGCAAATGTATAGAGGCTGCTGAACGGTTATGACATGCCGCTTTTTATATTTATGCTTATATTATAAATATAAAATATATAATCTTCAAGAATTATTTGGTACATTTTTGTGTCATTTTTATCGAAAGATAACTTAAGAATAAATATTTTTAACATATGACAGAATAGAGTGACAGCTTTCGGGTTACTATAAGTATAAACAGTATACATGAAAAAACAAATAACAAAAAAAGGAAATAAAGAATATATAAGGAAATAATAAAGAATGATGACAAAATAAATATCTTAATAATTACTAAAATGAACAAAAATAGAAAAAATTGGTTTGGATATCTGCGTTTTATACAAAGTCGACGATAAATTATGCGAATATTGCACAAGTATTATAACAGATAATGTCAGAAAAAATTCTGAAACATGCATAACAAACAAAAGTTTTAGTTGTTAACGGTAAACTTTTATCTATGATGTTGTGGTAAAATATTTACTTTGTAGCCGTTGTAATAATTCCGTAATATATATCACAGTTTGCTAATTGTTTATTAATAAATTGTTTACAAATGTATGATATAATCTCTAAAAGTGAGCAATAGTTGTTTTCGCACTGTTGTTTGGCACATTAATTGTGCATTGTCACAATTGGTGTAAATATTTGATTTATTTAATTTTAATTACGGAACAATACGCAGTTTGTTTGGAATTCGTATATTTTTATTTTTTGACTGTTTCGTGCGAAAAACCTTTTTGGTGTTTTTTATTTTATTTATTTATTTTTATTTTACTAAAAAAAGGTTGGAGCGGTCTTATTTTAAGAAAAGAGGAATTTATGTTAAAATTAATTAAACGCAGCGGAAGAAAAATTGCAGCTTCAGTAATGGCTGCCGGACTTGCTTTGGCAAATGCTTCATATTTTCAGACAGTGGATTTTTCAAGTGTTTACGTTTCAGCAGCTACCGGTGAATACCTGACATGGAAGCAGAGTGATCCGAGATGGGGAAGCGTCAGACTTGGCGGAAGCTGGGAGACGATCAGACAGAGCGGATGTGCAGTTACTTCTGTTGCAATGCTGCTGGTCAAATCGGGAAATTTTGACGAAAGTACAATTAATCCCGGTACGCTTTGTGAGTTTCTTACAAAAAACGGCGGACTTGACAGTTCAGGATGTATCTACTGGGGAAAAATATCCGAGTTATGTCCTTCATTTACTTTTGCAGGTACAGGAATGCTGTACGGAAACACAGCAGAGGAAAAAGCTGCAGAGTATAAGTCATATATTGATCAGGGCTATTATTTAGTTGCAGATGTCAGATACTCAGGACACTGGGTTGCGATAGACCGTGTTGAAAACGGCGTGGTTTATATGTTAGACCCTGCAGCAGGTTCATCAGAAATACTTTTTGATCAGTACAATTTCAAAGGATGTACATGTGTCAAGCTTTTCAGATCAGGGGATCAGCCGATCAGAAATACGGAACCGGCTGTTGATTCATCAGTAACATATGAGACAGGTTCATATGTTACAACAGATTCACTCAGAATACGTGAAAGTGCTTCAACATCATCAGCTACGCTTGATGTTCTTGACAATGGTACTTCAGTTAAGGTTGAAGATATTTCAGGATGCTGGGGAAAGGTTACAGTAGATGGTGTAACAGGATGGATCTGTCTGAATTATGCTGAAAAAACAGCAGATGAAGAGGAAATTCAGGTTCCTGAAGTTGTGATTCCTGAAACAGTTGAATACCTGACAGGTGAATATGTAACAAATGATGTTATAAATTACAGATCTGCTCCAACAACGTCAGCTGATTCGTTTGGACTTATTCAGAACGGTGTTGGTCTTAAGGTCACAGAAATCTCAGATAACTGGGGTAAAACAAATTACAACGGAAATGATTGCTGGATCTGTCTTGATTATGCTGACAGAACAGGTGATCTTATTACAGAAGAGGCTGCTTCGGAAGAAGTTGTTTCAGAAGAGATTTCTTTAGAAGAAGTTGCTGAAGAAGAAACTGTTTCTGAAGAAACTGAAATATCAGAAGAAAATGATGATTCTGTTTTGACAGATGAAGAATCACAGGCAACAGAAGAAATTTCAGAAGAAGAACTGCCTTCTGATGAAGAAATTGTTTTGGAAGAACAGACTGAAATTGCAGAAAATGCTGACTCAGCAGATTCTGAACCGGAAACAGCTGAAGAAGTTTTCGAATCAGCTGAAGAAATTGCTGACGAATCACAGGAAGCAAACGAAGGTCTTCCATATATAACAAATGATTATCTTAATTTCAGAGCTCAGCGAGGAGTAAGCGTTTCAAATCCTGCTATTTGTGTTATTTCTCCATATGAAATAGTTTCAGTTACTGAAATTGCAGATAACTGGGGAAAAATTGAATATAACGGACAGACAGGATGGATCTGCCTCTCATATGCCGATGCTGTTGAGGAAAATGAATCCCAGACAGAGGAATCTGTTATGGATACTGTTTCAAATGAAACTGCTGCTGAAACAGACGAGACAGTTTTAACTGTCAATTCCGGGGATGTTCAGGATACACAGGAAGTATCAGATTCAGAGCTTGCTGCAGCAGACGTTCAGGATGATAATGCAGTTGAGTCAGATCAGAATACAGAAGATGAAATCATGATTCTTAAAGGCGATATCAATCAGGATGGAATAGTAAATATCCTTGATATAGTCGAAATGGCAAAAATGATTTTGCAGATTTCCGATAAAAATATTATTGCTGACCTGAATGGCGACGGCGTTGTATCCGTTTCAGATTATATAGCATTAAAGCTTATTCTGATCGGAGAATAAATCAGTTTACTAATAAATCAAATATATATTAAATGACTTCGGATTTTTTTCGAAGTCATTTTTTAATATAATTTAATTTGATTTTATTTTGATTATGTGTTAAAATAATATTTCGGATGCAAAAAAACATTATTCATTACACGATGACAGAATGGAGCTGATCGTTTGAAAAATTATTTTCTTCACGGAATGCATCATGGAGTACCGATTGCACTTGGATATCTTTCTGTTTCTTTCGGATTTGGCATTCTTGCTTCAAAAGCCGGACTGTCTGTCTGGGATGCTGCGATGATATCAATAACAAATCTTACTTCTGCAGGACAGGCTGCAGGTGTTCAGATAATTAAGCAGCACGGTACTGTTTTTGAAATGATCATTACTCAGCTCGTTATAAACATAAGATATGCTCTTATGTCTCTTTCACTGTCACAGAAGCTTGACAAAAGCTTTTCATTTCCCAAAAGGCTTCTTGCTTCTTACGGAATAACTGATGAGATTTTTGCTGTTTCATCCGTTCAGGACGGAAAACTCAAAGCTTCATATATGTACGGAATGATACTGATATCGTTTTTAGGATGGACAACAGGAACGATACTGGGTGCATCAGCCGGAGAACTTCTGCCGAAGGCTGTGTCTGATGCGATGGGAATAGTCCTTTACGGTATGTTTATTGCCATCATAATCCCGCCGTCAAGGAAAAATAAAAAAATACTGTTTGTAGTCATTCTGGCTGCTGTTTTAAGTATTTTGTGCACGGCATTTTTCAAGTTTATTTCTGCAGGATTTTCAATAATTATTTGTTCTGTACTTGCATCTGTTTTTGGAGCCTTAATATTTCCTGTGGATGATGAGGAAGAGGAGGCAACGGCATGAGTATAGTTATTTATATAGCTGCAATGGCGCTGACAACTTACTTTATTCGAATGATCCCTTTCACATTTTTCAGAAAAAAAATCAAATCGAGATTTGTAAAGAGCCTTCTTTACTATATTCCTTATGCAGTACTCAGTGCAATGACTTTGCCGGCCATATTTTTCAGTACAGGAAATATTTATACTGCAATAGCCGGAACGGTGACAGCAGTTGTACTTGCATATTTTAACTGTCCTCTCATAATAGTTGCACTTGCGGCTGCTGCGGCTGCGTTTGTATCGGGGCTGTTTTTTTGATTTTTGAGATAATTACTCTTTACTTTTATTTTTATTTATGATATATTTAATGACGTAACTTTATTTGGAAAGGAAAATGTAAAATGAACTGGACTGAAGCTGATATTTTTACTTCTACTGAGGGTATAGATCTGTTATGCTCAAAGCTTATGGATATAGGAATAAAAGGATTTGCTATCAAGGATGCAAATGATTTCAATGAATTTTTACAGAACAAGGAAGGCAACTGGGATTATCTTGAGGATGATCTTATGCAGCTTGCTGAATGTGAAACTACTGTTACTGTATACATTCCGGAAAATAATCAGGGTGCTGAAATGCTTCTTTCGATAAAGGCAATGCTTAAGGAATGGAAAGAAGAGGATACTGAAAATAAATTCGGAAGACTTGAAATGGAGCTTTCAAACGTCAAGGAGGAGGACTGGGCAAACAACTGGAAACAATACTTCAAACCGATGAATATCGGAAACAGACTGCTCGTAAAGCCTTCGTGGGAAGAGATAGGAAAGACTGACAGAACAATTCTTGAGATCGATCCTGCTTCAAGCTTCGGAAGCGGTCAGCACTATACAACAAAGCTCTGCCTCGAATATCTTGACGGTCTTGACCTGAAAGACAAAAAAGTTCTTGATCTCGGCTGCGGAAGCGGAATTCTTTCGATCGCGGCTATGCTTTTGGGTGCTCAGAGTGCCGTAGGCGTAGATATTGAGGAAAATGCAGCGAAAACAGCTCTTGAAAATGCATGTAAAAATAATATACCAAAAGACAGATACACAACATTTTGCGGCAATGTTTTAAGCGACGAAAATCTGGTAAATAAAATAAATTTTGGATATGACGTTTTAACTGCGAATATTGTTGCCGATATATTAATTGGAATGAAGGATCTTTTTTACAGATTTTTAAACCCCGGAGGCATTCTCATAATATCAGGAATCATAGATGAAAGAAAAGAAGAAGTAACGGATGCAGTGACCGCAGCAGGCTTTGAAATTACCGAAAGCCGTGATGAAAGCGGATGGGCAGCTGTTAAACTTATTAAAAGGTGAAGTGAAGGATGAAGGCAAATTTTATCAGCAGACTTGCAGGCGCAGTACTTGTTATGATCGCCGTGATACTTCTTGGACTTGAGGCAGGCTGGTGGCAGTTCGGAATAAATACCGGAACCCTCTGGACACTTATTCTTTCAGTTCCTTTTCTGGTATGGATGCTTGTTTTCGGTGTGAATCTTATAAATACTCTTGGATTTTTCGGAGGACTTGGTGTTCTTATTTATTACAACGGATATGTTCCTGAGGATAAACTTGATGTTTTTATTCTTATCATGTCTCTGATCGCAGCAGGAACATTTATCGCAGGCAGATCCTACAAGCATATTAAACCGACAGTACTTGAACCGGATATAAAATCAAGAATTAATCCGGATATTACAGTATTTGCCGGTATGAAGCATATACAGAACAAATTTGACGGTATCACAGGAGGAAGATTTAAAGTCTTTTCGGGCTCTCTTCTCTATGATTTCAGAAAAGCCGGATTTGACAAGGACATCAAAATGTCAGTGAAAATCAGATTTGGCGATATCTATATTGTTTTTCCTGATGATATTCTGGTTCAGTCAGATGTAAAAGGAAATTTTGCGAACGGTCTTGCAGCTACAAAAAATCACACTGCGATCGTCAGCATAGACGGTACGGTAAAATACGGAAAGCTCCATATTTTACGTGCACCTGAGGAAAAAAAGTAAGTGAAATAAAGCAAAGAAAATAATTTTAACGGAGGGTATCATGGCAAACAATTCAGCTGATTACGGAAATGACAGTATTACGATGCTAAAAGGCGCCGACAAGGTAAGAAAAAGACCGGCAGTAATATTTGGTTCTGACGGTATTGACGGCTGTGAGCATTCAGTATTTGAAATTATCTCGAACTCGATAGATGAGGCACGTGCGGGATACGGTAAAAAGATCATTGTTACAAAGTTTAAGGACAATGTTTTTGAAGTTGAGGACTTCGGACGAGGCTGTCCTGTTGATTTTAACAGTACAGAGCAGCGGTATAACTGGGAACTCGTTTACTGTGAGCTGTATGCCGGAGGAAAATATGATTCGGAGGGTGAAACCTACGAGTATTCTCTCGGACTTAACGGTCTCGGACTTTGTGCTACACAGTATTCATCTGAATTTATGGATGTTCAGGTACTTCGTGACGGTTTTAAATATACTCTTCATTTTGAAAAAGGCGAAAATGTCGGAGGTCTGAAAAAAGAAGAATACAGCGGTCCTGAAACAGGAACAAAAACAACCTGGAGACCTGATCTTGAGGTATTTACAGAGACAGGTGTTCCTGATGAATTCTTTACAGATGTTCTGAAACGTCAGGCTGTAGTAAATCCGGATCTGCTTTTTGTTTTCCGTTCTGAACAGGAGGACGGAACTTTTGAAGAGCAGGAGTTTATATATGAAAACGGAATAACGGATTATCTTTCAGAGATAGTCGGAGAAAATGCCATCACATCAAACCAGTACTGGCTTTGTGAAAGAACGGGACGCGACAGAGCGGACAAGCCTGACTATAAAGTAAGACTTTCTGTTGCCTTTGCGTTTTCAAACAAAGTAAAGATGCTTGAATATTATCATAACTCAAGTTTTCTTGAATACGGCGGATCTCCTGAAAAGGCAGTAAAGCAGGCTTTTGTATCTCAGATAGATTCATATCTGAAACAGAACAACAAGTATCTGAAGAACGAAGCAAAGATCACTTTTGTTGACGTAGAAGACTGTCTGGTGCTTATTTCTTCGTCTTTCTCAACACAGACATCATATGAAAACCAGACAAAGAAGGCAATCAACAACAAGTTTATCTATGAAGCAATGACGGAATTTCTTAAGCATCAGCTTGAGATATACTTCCTTGAAAATCCTGATGAGGCTCTAAAGATCGCTGAGCAGGTAATGATAAACAAGAGAAGCCGAGAAAATGCAGAAAAGACAAGACTTAACATAAAGAAAAAGCTTGCAGGAACGATTGATCTTGCAAATATGGTTCCGAAGTTCGTGGACTGCAGAACTAAGGATGTTTCAAGACGTGAAGTCTATATAGTGGAGGGTGATTCAGCGCTCGGTTCTGTAAAGCTCGCAAGAGAAGCAGAATTTCAGGCTGTTATCCCTGTAAGAGGAAAAATCTTAAACTGTCTGAAGGCCGACTATGACAAGATCTTCAAAAATGAGATCATTACTGATCTTATCAAGGTTTTAGGATGCGGAGTTGAAGTATCTGCAAAGCAGAACAAAGAGCTTTCGACCTTTAATCTTGAAAATCTCAGATGGAACAAGATCATCATCTGTACGGATGCCGATGTTGACGGATATCAGATAAGAACACTTATTCTGACAATGCTCTACAGACTGACGCCTACTCTTATTGATGAAGGATATGTATACATAGCAGAATCTCCTCTGTTTGAGATCACTGCGAAGGACAAGACTTATTTTGCATATACAGAGGCTGAAAAAGTAAAGATCCTTGAAAAACTCAAGGATAAAAAATATACGATACAGCGTTCAAAAGGTCTCGGTGAGAACGAACCTGAGATGATGGCGCTTACAACCATGAACCCTGAAACCAGAAGACTTATCAAGGTAAACAGGGATGATGCTGAGGCTACGGCAAATATGTTTGATCTGCTTCTGGGAGACAATCTCCAGGGAAGAAAAGATTTTATTTCCGAGTTCGGAGAAAAATATCTCGAGATGGCAGATATATCATAAGGAAAGGAGCTGTGAAAGAAATTGCCTAAAAAGAAAGAAAAGGAAGCAAAGCTTGGAAAGCTTCCGAATGCGTACATAGAAGGTGCAGGAATAGTCGCTGAAGAAAAGGTAACTGAAACACTTGAAAAGAATTATATGCCTTATGCGATGAGCGTTATCATTTCACGTGCTCTTCCTGAAATAGACGGTTTCAAGCCTTCACACAGAAAACTGCTGTACACCATGTACAAGATGGGACTTCTGACAGGCGGAAGAACAAAATCCGCAAACGTAGTCGGACAGACCATGAGACTTAATCCTCACGGTGACAGTGCAATATATGAAACGATGGTCAGACTTGCAAGAGGAAACGAGACTCTTCTTCATCCGTATGTTGATTCAAAAGGAAACTTCGGAAAACAGTATTCACGTGATATGGCTTACGCTGCATCAAGATATACTGAAGTAAAGCTCGACCCTATCTGTGCAGAGATGTTCAGGGACATAGACAAGGACACGGTAGATTTTGTTCCGAACTATGACAACACCATGATGGAGCCTACACTTTTCCCTGCAACGTTTCCGAGTGTTCTTGTAAACTCAAACGTCGGAATCGCTGTATCAATGGCAAGCTCTATCTGTCCGTTTAACCTTGCTGAGGTTTGTGAGACATGTATTTCTCTTATAAAAAATCCTGAGCATGATGTTTTGTCAACTTTAAAAGGACCTGATTTTCCGGGCGGAGGATATTTCCTCTACAACGAGCAGGATATAAGAAAAATATATGATACCGGAAGAGGTTCTTTCAGGATCAGAGCAAAATATAACTATGACAAGCAGGCAAACTGTCTTGAAATAACACAGATCCCGTACAGCACAACAGTTGAAGCCATAATGGACAAGATAGTTGAGCTTATCAAATCAGGAAAGATAAAAGAGATCTCATATCTGCGTGATGAGACAGATCTGAGCGGTCTGAAGCTCGCTCTTGACCTCAAGAGAGGAACCGACCCTGACAAGCTGATGCAGAAGCTTTACAGGATAACTCCTCTTCAGGACAACTATTCATGCAACTTCAATATTCTTATAGCAGGAAATCCGAAGGTAATGGGAATTAAGGAGATCCTCGAGGAATGGACTGCTTTCAGACACGAATGTATAAAGAGAAGAGTATTCTTTGATCTTAACAAGATGAAGGAAAAACTTCATCTTCTCGAAGGTATGAAGAAGATCCTTCTTGATATAGACAAAGCAATAAAGATAATCAGGGATACAAAGGAAGAGTCTGAAGTTATCCCTAACCTCATGATCGGCTTCGGGATCGATGAGATCCAGGCTGAGTATGTGGCTGAAATAAAACTCCGTCATCTCAACAACGAGTATATTCTTAACAGACTGAAGGAAACAGATCAGCTGAAAAATGATATAGCTGAGATGGAGGATATCCTCAAAGATCCTGCAAAGATAAAGAAGATCATCATAAATGAGCTTAAGGATGTTATCAAAAAATACGGAAAACCAAGAAATACAGAGATAATATACGATGCAGAGCTTGAAGAGGTCGATATCGAGGAAGAAGTTCCGGATTATCCTGTAAATCTGTTCCTCACAAAGGGCGGATACTTCAAGAAGATAACTCCGCAGTCACTCAGAATGAGCGGCGAACACAAGCTCAAGGAAACAGGCGGAGTCAAGGACTTTATCTCACAGCATATCGAAGCAACAAACAGAACAGACATCCTGTTCTTTACAAATATGTTCCAGGTTTACAAAACCAAGGCATCATCATTTGACGATACAAAAGCGAGTGTCTTCGGTGACTATGTTCCTGCCAAACTCGGATTTGATCAGGACGAAACAGTTGAATTCATGATAGCTACAACAGACTACTCAGGATTTGTATTCTTTGTTTTCGAAAACGGAAAGGTAGCCAAGGTACCTCTTACAGCCTACGAAACAAAAACAAACAGAAAGAAGCTCTCAAAAGCATATTCAGACAGCTCTCCTCTTGCAGGAATTTTCTATGCTCCTGACAACTGCGACATGCTCCTTTCAACCGGAATAAAAGCCCTCGTCTTCAACACAGGTCTCATCCTTCCAAAAACCACAAGAGATACTATCGGCGTCCAGGTAATGACAGTCAGAGGCAAAAACAAAATAGAAAAAGCCTTTATCATCCCCGAAAACGACGATTCCCACGAACAGTACCGAGCTAAAAACATCCCCGTAGCCGGCACCCCCATCCCCGACCCCAATCAATTAACATTATAACCGCAAATCTGCATATGCGTAGCTACATTTGCGAAGGTGCATATGCGAAGGTGCAGGGCGA
>JAZQPR010000064.1:0-18276 GCA_045628605.1 Oscillospiraceae bacterium | reverse complement strand
TGTTCAATTAACAAGGCTATCTACCTATATTTATTCAACTCAAATATAACAACACAGAGGATATCCCCCGCCTCTATAGGCGGCGGGGTCTATTCTCTCGTTCAGTAGGAGTTCAATCTCCTACTGAACGAAAGCAATTCTTCGAATTGCCTCTGCTTGTTAAAAGCAGAGCTTTGAATCTAATCTATTCAACAGTATATTTCTGTATCCTTAATATCATCATTGTTTTTTAATACTAAAATACCGACAAACAAAAATGCTGTTATCCCCAGCAAAATCATTATTATTCCTGCATATATATTTGAATCGGCTTTTCTTGTATCAATAATTTCAATAAAAAAGTCCTCTTCAACATCAGGAAGACTATCGCCAAATTTCCTTTTTGTCGAATCAAGCAATTTTATTTTTTTCTCTGCTTTCAGATAAATACCATGAAAATCAATACCATTTGCCGAAACGGCATAATCAGTTGATATTTCACCATGTTCATATGCGTTTTTAGCATCTGTATACAATTTCTCAAAATCATCTTTATAAGGATATGGTACAGAAAAACTTATTAATTTTTCACCAAATTTTCCAATAAAATTTTCTCTTACAGATTTTTGACTTGCAATACTTCTCTGTTCATAAATCTGATATACCGTCCCGCATATCACATCGCCATCATGACATGATCCGGTATCTTCCACACTGACAGCGCTGCTGAACAAATACCTGTCTTTTATTCCGGAGCTTAGATTTACAACACCTCTGCCTGCAAAAACCACAGATATTATCATTATAAACTGCATTTTCCAGTTACATCTGCTTATTGCTGAAGAAAAACGAACGATTTTGTTTTCCATAATCTTATCATATTCATCTTTCACAGAACAGGCAAAATCATCATCCTGTTCCAAAGCATTTTCTATGTAAAAAGATACAAACTTCGGATATCCAAATAATGTTTTCATTTTTTCATCCGTATAACAGCTTTCTATTCGAAGCAAGTGTATCAGAACAGAAACCCATATTGCAATCGAAAAGCAGTCAGCAACTGCCATAAGAATGATAAAATACAGTATATCAAGCGCAAGCTCTGCATAATTTGCCAACTTATCACGTCTGATTATGTGAAATATTATATTTCCTAAAGTTACCAAAGAACAAAATAGCGCATTCTTTCCATCCGATTTTAAATAAGTTAAAGAATTAAAAGTCTCATATAAAATCAAAGCTTCAGCTGCAAATTGTAAATAATCAAGCATTTGCTTTTTTTTAGCTATCCGTCTGAACCCGCTTAATCTTATCAACAGATAATCTTTCATTTCTCTTTTCATAAATTCTGCTCCTTGTTATGTTTCTTCAAAAATATAAAGTCAACTAAAACAACAATGATACGATATACTGATATTTTTTTATGAAATGAAATGAAATGGAAAATATAATCTGCATTATGTCTAATATATCAAAAAATCAGTGATCCATTAACAGCAGTTTTGCAACCGTCCAAATTAAGCTAACAAAAACAAACTAATTAAAATCATTTTCCTTTTGTTAGCATTATTATACATGAAATCAATAATAAATGCAAGAGTTTTTCGACAATTTGTCAAAAAAATACACAAATATATAACGATCCATTAAAATCATCAGCATATTTTCCAATGTTTTAGTTGTAATATAATTTATCTTTTTGTTTTATATTTAGAACAACAGCTGCAGGAACATCCACTGCATTTACCACTGCATGAACCCTTGTGCTTTATCATATACGCAACTGCACAAACGACAGCTGTAAATATTATGACCAGCAATACTGCATCCTTTATTCCCATATTATCATCCTCCGATAAACATCGATGCGACCCTGAATGCTATAAAAGCTGCCCCCCATGCAACCGTGCACTGATAAAGAATCACAAACGCTGCATATTTTTTGTTAAGTTCCTTGCTGATGCATGATATAGTTGCAATACAAGGTGTGTATAACAGTGTAAAAACAAGAAATGCCATAGCTGAAGCAGGGGAGAACATTGAAGACATTGCAGAAGGCAGGTCAGCGGTGCTTGAACCCATCAGTACGGCCAGAGTCGATACAACAGATTCCTTTGCAGTAAAGCCGGATATGAGCGCCGTAGAGGCTCTCCAGTCGCCGAAGCCGAGAGGAGCAAATATTGGAGCAATAAGTCTGCCGACAGATGCAAGAAGACTGTCTGAACTGTCTTTTACAACATTTATCCTTGAATCAAATGTCTGGAGTGCCCAGATAATAAGAGAAGCGACAAAGATAACAGTAAATGCCTTTACTATAAAATCCTTTGCCTTGTCCCACATAAGCATGAGAACGCTTTTCCCACTTGGAAGTCTGTAATTCGGAAGCTCCATGACAAACGGAACAGGTTTTCCCTTAAATACAGTTTTTCTCATGATCACTGAGCTAAGTATACTGATTATTATTCCGGTAAAATATAATATTGCCATCACAAGCGCTCTGTGATGAGGGAAGAATGCTATTGTAAACATTGCATATACAGGAACCTTTGCACTGCATGACATGAAAGGAATAAGCAGAATGGTCAGCTTTCTGTCTCGCTCAGATGATAATGTCCTTGATGACATTACAGCCGGAACGCTGCATCCAAAACCGATAAGAAGGGGAACTATGCTTCGTCCTGAAAGGCCGGTTTTTCTCAGAGGTTTGTCCATAACAAAAGCTACACGTGCTATATATCCGCTGTCTTCCAGTATGGACAGAAAAAAGAACAGTACTACTATAACGGGCAGAAACGACAGTACACTTCCGACACCGGCAAATATCCCGTCTATAATGAGTGATTCTACAACAGGATTTATTCCGTATTCGGTAAGAGCATTTTCTACAGTTACGGACAAAAGCTCAATTCCAAGAGAAAGTGCATCTGACAGAGCTGCACCGATCACACTGAAGGAAAGCCAGAAGACAAGCAGCATTATCACCACAAATATCGGTATTGCAAATATTTTATGTGTCAGAATCTTGTCAATAGCAACACTTCGTTCATATGCTTTTGATTTTTCGCCTTTTACAACTGATTTTTTTACAACCTTATCGATAAATGTATATCGCATATCGGCAAGAGCAGCCTCTCTGTCGGTATCAAGCTCCTGCTCCATTTCGTAAACACTGTGCTCTATAGTTTCTTTTTCGTTCTGTGAAAGTTCCAGCTTTGAAAGCATCGGCTCATCGCCCTCAACAAGCTTTGTTGCAGCAAATCTCGGAGGAACACCTATCTTTTCAGCATGATCTTCAACCAGATGAGTTACGGAATGGATCGCTCTGTGAACAGGTCCTGAACAAAAGTCCTGTCTTTTTGGCAATATTTTTCGTGATGCAGCTTTTACTGCTTTTTCAATCAGTTCATCGACACCTTCGTTTTTGCTTGCTGAAATAGGGACAACAGGGACACCAAAGGATTCCGACAGATCTGATATTTTGATACTGCCTCCGTTGGTACGCACTTCATCCATCATATTGAGTGCAATAACTGTCGGAATGTTCAATTCCAGAAGCTGCATGGAAAGATACAGGTTTCTTTCTATATTTGTTGCATCAACGATATTAATAATACCGTCAGGTCTTTCATTTATCAGAAAATCTCTGGTAACAATCTCTTCGGAAGTGTAAGGGGAGAGGGAATAGATACCGGGAAGATCTACAACAACTGCATCTTTATGACCTCTGATCTGTCCGTCTTTCCTGTCTACTGTAACTCCCGGAAAATTTCCAACATGCTGATTTGAACCGGTCAGCTGATTAAAAAGTGTTGTTTTTCCGCAGTTCTGATTTCCTGCAAGCGCAAAAACCATGTATTATGCCTCCTCGATCTCAATGTTTCTTGCATCTTCTTTTCTGAGGGTCAGTTCATAGCTTCGTATATGAAGCTGTATGGGGTCTCCCATAGGGGCTATTTTTGTGACAGTTACTTCTGTGTGCGGAGTAAGTCCCATGTCCAGAAGATGTCTTCTGAGAGCGCCTTCGCCGCCGACTTTTACAATTTTCATTGTTTTTCCGATCTCTAAATTATCAAGTGTCATTTTTTCCTCCGGAAATGTTATTTGGTTATGGGTTTAGTTTAAATGAATGGCTTGAGTATTCGCAGGGCTTTGCGATCGCCCTGCACCTTCGCATTTTTATGGCTTAAGTTTGACTGAATTTCTTAAGGTTTTGCAGGGCTTTGCGGTCGCCATGCACCTTCGCATTTTTATGACTTAAGTTTGACTGAATTTCTTGAGTTTTTGAAGGGCTTTGCGGTCATCCTGCACCTTCGCACACGGTTACCTTTGGCTAACTGCCGGGCAAAAATAAAAATGTGAAAAAACACATTTTGAGGGATTGTGATTTAAATAACTTCTATAATTTAAGTATACTCCTATAAAAAAACAATGTCAATAGTATTGAGAAAAAAAGTTAGCATAGGGTAACCGGAATCCGGAAAAGACAGCCGTATTGGAAAATACGGCTGCAAAAACTAGAAACAAAGAGAAATATATATTTTCCCAAACGGGAAAGAAAGCGGTACTACAATGGATTTTGCACTGATGATCTTGTTGTCTGTGCAAATAACGTCGCCGAAAGAAAGTTTTCTTCCGTTTACGGCAAACATATTTGAAGAATACAGCCCGTTCTGCAGGTTAAGAAATTCTACAGGACCGGTGTACAGACTTTCTGCCGATCTTCCCATATATCTTTTGGTAAATTCCGAAAATGATTTCTGAGAACCGAAGATACCCGTCTGTGCGCTTGAGCCGTCAGTAAAATGCTGACAGACAAAGCATTCGGGTTTTCCGTCTTTTTCAAGATTAAATGTTGCAAGAGCAAAGTCATCGCCTACAAAACGAATGACATTTCTTACAAACAATGAGATATAGTTTGCATGCTCCTCAGCAAGATCGTAAATGTTTGCAATATCCCTTGAAAGATTTATGTCATCGATATCCTGCTCTATTCCAAATTCCTGACGATATGTTTTTTTCAGATTTTCGTATTCGGTATCTGTTATATATCCCTTCGAGATCAAAGCCTCTGCCAGAGCAACATCGTCCTGCTGCTGCTTTAACAGAAGTTCATCAAGCTGTTCTTTTGTCAGAAAGCCCATGAAAACGGCAATGTCTCCAAGTTTTCTGTCAACCCTCTTCTGCTCGGCATGAACATATTCAACCTGCTCAGCCGTCATATAACCGGCACTTGTAACCAGAGAACCAAACCGCATCGCATATTTGTTCTTATTTGCAAGAGCATCATTAAGCTGTTCAGGCGAAATAATATTTTTATTCAGCAGATAATAACCAAAAAGCTGTGCAAACATCAGATCACTCCCCATATCAGTATAATTATATTATACAATATACAGAAAAAAATATCAATAGTTTTGAATAAAATATACAGTTTGCACTAATTATTATCATTCTTTTCGACTTTCACGATACAACGATCTGTTTTTCTACTGTTATTCATCCTCCTGTACTTCTTTTTTATAGTCCGACGGAATATTAAATACACTGTCATCAGAATTTTCAGAGAATTCGTCAATATACATGTATATTTTCTCATCACTTTCATCCATGACAGGCTGCATGGCGTACAGTTCTCCGTCAGTATCTATGCACAGCTTTATTTTCACCTGTTTATTAGTAAAATATGTATCACAGTTCATTTTTCTGCCGTCGATATCCTCCTCGCTGCTGCTAAGGTAATACATTCCTGCAAAAATATCACATACATAGCTCTCAAACTCATCATAGCTGAAAAATCCCATTGACTGTGCTTCTTCGATCATGTCCGTTTCAAAATATTTCTTATCATTTTCATAAAGATCGATGAGCTTTTTATCCTTAACAATAAAATTATTTTCTGAAAACAGCGGGGGAGTCAGTTTCAAAGCCCATGAGCCTTTTTTCCCGTCACAGCAGATATAATTTATCAGATCTTTGTCCTCTGTACTGTAATGCCATTTGAGTGTATAAACTGTTTCCGGATCTGTTCGTGAAAATATTTCTGCATATTTCTGACTTGCAAGTCCTGAAAAATCGTATACGTCTCTTGATGGTTCTTCTGTATCAGCAGAAGATACAGGATCGCTCTGATCAGCTTTTTTACTGTCACATGAGCAAAATATCATACCGGAACATATCAATAAAATAATCATTAAAACATATTTTACTTTATTATTTATCATAGTACCATTCCCTTTATAAAAAAACAGATGCAGTATGTACGTGGTACACGGCTGCATCTGCCGGTTTATTAATCTTTGTATGAAAAATTATCTCAGCTTGCTTCCTGCAGGAACTGAATCGTCAGCAAACATTACTTTTGCAGAACCGTCAGGCATATCTGCACAGCAGATCATTCCGAAGCTTTCTTCTCCGCAGAGCGTTACAGGCTTAAGATTTGCAACTATTACAACCTTTTTGCCAATGAGATCGTCAGGCTGATACCACTGGGCGATACCGGATACGACCTGTCTTCCGCCCATACCGTCATCAAGCTGAAGTTTGAGAAGCTTTTTGGACTTCTTGACTTTTTCGCATGAAACTACTTTTGCAACTCTGAGATCTGATTTGAAGAAATCATCTATACTTATCTCAGGAGAGAGCTCAGGTACTTCAGCCTTTTCCTCTTCCTGCTTAGGAGCATTTGCAGCTATAAGTGCATTGAGTTCTTCTATTTCCTTGTCAACATCTATTCTCGGGAAGAGAACATCACCTTTGTGAACTGTTACATTTGAAGGAAGAACACCAAATCTGCCGAGATTATCATATGATACATCATCAGCAGAAGCACCGATCTGTTCAAAAACCTTAGGCATTGTTGAAGGCATGAAACAGGAAAGAAGACCGGAACAAACTCTGATTGCTTCAAGAAGATTATAAAGAACACAGGCAAGTCTCGGTTTGTTTGCTTCATCCTTGGCAAGTACCCATGGTGCTGTTTCATCTATATATTTGTTAGCTGCAGATACAGTCTGGAATATTTCAGCCAGGGCATTCTGAAGCTGTGTGTTTTCAACATAATTATCAACTTTTCCTCTGAGTTGTGAAACTGACTCGATAAGTTTGTCATCAAACTCACCGGATTCTTTGTTTTCTATAAGGGTTCCGTTAAAATACTTGTCAACCATTGCAACTGTTCTTGAAACCAGGTTGCCAAATCCGTTTGCAAGGTCAGAGTTTATTCTGTTGATCATTATTTCATTTGAGAATGAGCTGTCTGCACCAAGCGCCATTTCTCTGAGAATATGGTATCTTATAGCATCAGCACCGTATCTTTCGCCAAGAACAAAAGGATCAACAACATTCCCTAAAGATTTACTCATCTTCTGTCCGTTAAATGTTATCCAGCCATGAACAGCAAGATGCTGAGGCAAAGGCTGATCGAGTGCCATAAGCATTGCAGGCCAGATAATTGCATGGAATCTCATAATATCCTTTGCAACCATATGAACATCTGCAGGCCAGTATTTTTCATAGTCCTTATACTGTCCGTTTTCATAGCCGAGAGCAGTGATATAGTTTGAAAGTGCATCTACCCACACATAAACAACATGCTTTTCATCAAATGTTACCGGAATACCCCATTTGAAAGTGGTTCTCGATACACAAAGATCCTCAAGACCCGGTTTTATAAAGTTATTTACAAGCTCCATAGCTCTTGTTTTTGGTCTGAGATAATCAGTTTCTGTAAGAAGCTTTTCAATTCTGTCTGCAAAAGGTGACATTTTGAAGAAATATGCTTCTTCTTCAGCTTCAGTAACTTCACGTCCGCAGTCAGGACATTTGCCGTCAACGAGCTGCGATTCCGTCCAGAAGCTTTCACAGGGAGTACAGTATTTTCCTTTGTACTTACCCTTGTAGATATATCCTTTATCATAGAGAGCTTTAAAAATATTCTGAACAGACTCAACATGATAATCATCAGTTGTTCTTATATATCTGTCATAGCTTATATTCATATAGCTCCAGAGATTTTTAAATACTTTTACTATTTCATCAACATATTCCTTTGGAGTTACGCCTTTTTCACGAGCCTTCTGTTCAATTTTCAGACCATGCTCATCGGTTCCCGTAAGGAACATTACGTCGTAGCCCTGCATTCGTTTGTAACGTGCTATTGAATCGCATGCAACTGTTGTATAGCAGTGTCCGATATGCGGATTTCCCGAAGGGTAGTAGATTGGAGTTGTAATGTAAAAAGGTTTCTTAGGCATAATAAATTCCTCCATTGTCTTATAATTTATACCAACTTTTATTATACAATATTAATTACTGTTTGTCAAAATAAATTACTGATATTATTTTAAATTGAAGCATAAAAATTTTTCTTTAAATATCTCATTTAAAATATCATAAACCGACCTGTCAGTTGAGCATATATTTTAAAATATACTCAAAAAGGAATCTGCTGAAATAAGCAGATTCCTTTTAAATTAATAATATTTATAAACTGTAAATCAGTGATCAGTTTTTTCTCGGTCCGAGATAAGCAACAGGATCCTTGCAGACATACTGCTTCATAAGTGCAAGATCAGCAATATCTACTATTCCGTTTGCATCAGCATCACAGGCTGCTATCTGTTCTTTTTCAAGAGTTTTTGGATCCATAAGATAAACAGAAAGCAGAGTAAGATCAGTAAGCTCAACAACGCCGTTATTGTCAATATCTCCGTAAAAGGGTGTGTTATCTTCAGCAGCAGTCTGTTCAGTTTCTTCAGTTGTCTGTGCTTCAGTAATATCAGTTGTGGTTGGTTCTTCGATCTTTCCGCTTCCCTGGTTTCCATCTGATTTATAGAGATCCTTCGGGAGCTCGTCGAGAGTAATACAGTAATCACTCTGATAAATTGTCTTCAGATCTTCAACCTTGTTGAAAACCTCACCAGAAAGAAAATTGTTATTTTCAGCCCCTCCGTCATACCACGGGCAGAAATACAGCCATGAAGCATGTTCAGTCTGAAGATTTCCAAGAGTTGAAATGCAGTCACATTCAGCCATTGCAACCATTTTGTTTTTGGTTGTAAGGTTTACAAGGCTCCAGAAAGTGCTGCCTGCAGCTGAATCATCATGAACCAGTGAAGGCTGCCAGTTGTTTTCGGCAAGATACTTGGTACAGCTGTATTTGTCGAAACCTACAAGGTCAACATATTCATCACCCGGATACCAGTCACCTGATGTCGGATAATCATAGCCGTTCCATTCAAATATAAGATTATTTAGTCCGTATGTCTTTGTCAGAGTAGTATATGTCAGTTTCCAGATATCTTTATATGCTGCTGAACCGCTTTTGCCCCACCAGAACCATGATGCAGTTTCTCCGCCGCCGCCTTCAGCTTCATGAAGAGGTCTGAAAATAAGCGGAACATTGGCATCATCAAGCTTTTTCAGTGCATCTGCAAGAAGTTTTAAACAAAGCATATAATATTCATTTTCCTTTGTTCCTTCTGTACATACTTTTGAAGCATCAAAATCTGTTTTGGTTGGTTCATAGGTTGCATTGCCCCAGTCAACCGCATCGCCAACATTATAACCTGCAAAATTCATCGGGACTGTAATATGCCACGATGCAGTTGCAATACCGTTGTTTCCATACTGGTTGTCTGTACACCAGCTGATGATCCTGTCAACCGTACCATCATCATTTCCGTAAAGAGGATTTGCTGTATTCATAAAGTCAAAGCCTCTTATCGCCGGATATTTTCCTGTATTTTTATAAATATAATCAAATTCATATTCAAAATCATGAGGACCGTATTTGTATATCTCCTGCTGACCGGAAATGGTATTTTTACCGTAAACAGACGCAAGATAGTTCATCAGAGCCTGAGCCTCTGCGGTTGCATTCGGATTAGAAAGCCTGCTGTTTCCTGATACTGTGTCATAAACCTTCGGACTTAGTTCAATATAGTCAAATTTTGTCCAGCCCCATGACTTTGATATCTTTATCTTGTTTTCACCTTTATTTAATTTTACTGTTGAAACAGTAAACGGAGTATATTCAGCCGATCCTTCAGGAATCGAAATGTTTCCTGCCGACTTGTCGTTTACATAAAGATTTTGCTGTTTAGCAGTCCCTACACCGAGAGCAGCCATTATAATATCATACATTCCTTCATTTTCAACATTTACTGTAACAGTTATATCTCCGTCTTCTGTCATGTAGAGAACAGAACCGCCGCTTGCAAACGAGTCAGAATCAACTTTTACAGTACCTGTGAAATCTGCATCTTCAAATTCATATCTCACTGCTTCACCTTTCGCTGCAATCATCTGATCGCACTGGGAAATCTCCTCATAAAAACCGGCTGTACCTGCTGAAAGAGATACTGCCAGAACAAGACTGCATATTTTACTGATTTTTTCTGAGATCATATTATTACCTCCGATTAAAAAATTATCCCTATTGTTTTATTATACCATAAAACAAACTTGTTTTCAATTGTGAGTTCATACAAATTTACTTAAATTATTGAATTTAGGTTATTATTTAAGTAGACAATATTTAATGTTTAAATCATTGATTGTATAAGGATTATTAGATAGATTTCAACTGTGTATCCAAATAGTTTACAACGTATACAGCTATTGTAATCAGTATTTAAATTTAAGTAATTTAAGTAAAAGAGAAATAAAAAAATCCGGACCCTTAAAACACAGGTCCGGACTGTTGTTAGCATGCTTTTTCTGTCTGTTTCTTTTTGTATTCTTCCATCAATGCATCATTTAAAAGCTTTGATAAATCAATGTTCTCTTTGGCTGCAAAATCGTCAAGCCATTTCAGAACCGGAACAGACTTATTTATATTACGTTCAAAATGATACTTAGCATAAGCTTCAACATCACAGTTTACGATTTTAAGAAAAGCTCTTGTATACTCATCACTTACGCTTGGTCTGAGCTTCTTCATATCGGACGGTTCAGGAATAGGTTCCTTTTTAATGATAAGATTATATATATATCTTGCAAGTAATTCAACGCCGTTTGCAAGCGCTTTATCAAAATCATCACCAAATGCAGCAAGATTATTCAAATCAACAAATACTACACAATATCTGCCGTCAGGTCTCTGAAAAAAACAACCCGGATAAGAATATATCATTCTTTACAGACCTCCTCTCAAAATCTGATATGTACACCATTTACATTCTACATATTCATATTATACGCAATGATTATTCTTTTGTCAACAAATATAGCAACAGAAACATGAAAAAATCATAATTCCATTGTTATATAGCTATAATAAGATTTAAATAAAACACAAAAAAAACATATTTTCAATCTTATGCATATAGAGATGATTTATAAAAAAATCAATTGCCAAAAAACAATAATCATGGTATAATATAATTTGTATATGTTTATATGTTTCAAATAAGGAGGTTAATTCTTGAACAGCTGTAAAATCATTATTTCTATTTTAATATCCGTTCTGATAATTTTCAGTTTTTCAGGATGTGCACTGATCTCGGAAACGGAAACATTTTTAAAACCTCCTAAGCTTACTGAACAGCATGAAAAAATATATAAAGCTCTTATAAATTCCAACAGTTCAAAAATCAGTCTGAAATATCCTAAAACGGGAAAATATCTTTCACCGTTTGTGGTTGCAAACATTGATGGCGAACCAACTGATGAAGCTGTTGTGTTTTACGAAAATACTGAACTATCCGGAGATGAAGTGTCTTCATTAAGGTTTAATATCCTTGACCAGAAAAACAATGAATGGTTCTCCATTTACGATTTTTCTCTTAATGAAGCAAATGAGATAGACCGTGTATACATATCAAAACTTGGTTCTTATGACAGAACTGCAGTCATCATCGGTGTAAGTAATCAGACAGACAAAGAAGCGCGGATCTTTTTCTACGACAAGGACTCCATAAGCTCAGTCCAGTCACTGGGAAATTATTCACAGATGGACATCTGTGATCTCAACAACGACGGTGAAAATGAACTTCTGCTGATTGACCTTAAGCCATCCGGAAAAACTGCAAAACTCAAATGGTTTAATTCAGATTTCATTTTAACTGAAAGTCTGGTACTTGACCTTTCGGAAATGGATACCGATACTGTTCAGCTGTTATACGGTCCTTCAAAGCCCCGAAACGGAGAAACAATTATATATGCAGATTCATATATAAACACAAACACTATTCATACTGAATTTCTTTGTCTGGATCAGACTTCAGAAACACTGAAACTGAAAAAGCTGGAACCGGAAAATGCTGATGTAATAGATACTGTCAGACCATATTCACTTGCTTCCAGAGATATAGACGGTGATGGTTTTATTGAAATACCTATTTATTATGTTTTTAAGGAAGATCTGAACAAACCGGAAACTGAACAGATGAAACTTACCAACTGGTATGTTTATCAGGAAAACAAACTCATAAAAAAACATTCCGGATATTACAATATAAATGACGGTTATGCTTTTTTATTTCCGGACAGATGGGAAGACAATGTTTCAGTCAGAATAGAAAACAATGACGCCATCTTCTTTTTCTGCAGTCAAAACAAACAGATCGAGTTATTCAGAATCTGCTCACGTACCAAAGAAGATAAACAAAATTTCATATCCAATAATCAAAATAAATACCCTCAGATAGATGAGATCTATTCAACAGGAAACATCGTCTATCTGGCTTGTATTGCGCAGCAAAATGATAAAAATTCAGATATGCTTCCAAGTATATCCGAAATATCATTTGGTTTTAAACCTATTGAATAAATATAAAAGGAGAAAATACAATGAAAAGAATACTGGTTTGCGAAGACGAAGATGTTATCAGAGATTTTGTCGTTATCAACCTGAGAAGAGCAGGCTATGAAGTTGTTGATGTAAACTGCGGTGAAGAAGCTTTAAAAGTGTTTGAAAACGAGCACGGAAATTTTGATGTTGCACTGCTGGATATTATGATGCCCGGAATTGACGGCTTTACTGTCTGCAAAAAACTGCGTGAAAAAAGCACTACCCTTGGAATAATTATGCTTTCTGCAAAATCACAGGAAATGGATAAAGTCAGCGGATTGATGATAGGCGCTGATGATTATATGACCAAACCATTTTCACCTTCTGAACTTACTGCAAGAGTTGACGCAATTTACAGACGTGTATGCATGAGCTTCAACAAAACTGAAGAATCACCGATTATTGAATCAGGACCTTTTCAGCTCAATCTTAAGAGCAGAACAGTATCTAAAAATAACAAATTTATCGACCTGACTCAGGTTGAATATCAGATACTTGAATATTTCTTAAATAATAAAAATACGGCTCTTGACAGATCCAGCATATTAACTCAGATATGGGGAGAAACTTATGTTGGTGACGAAAAGATCGTTGATGTTAATATCAGACGAATAAGAATGAAAATTGAAGACGAACCTTCAAATCCTCAGTACATAATCACTATATGGGGATTTGGATACAAATGGAATGAAAAATAAATGAATCTTCATATTATAAAATCAAAAAACAAACAGCCAAAAACTAAATTAGGCCGTTCAGGAACTTCATCTTTTAAAGACAGTCTCCTGTTAAGATGGGTATTTAATAATCTTATCATTCTTATTATGATATTAATGGTTCTTGCTGTAGTACTGATATATGTTGTCCATCAGTATTATTATTCTTCAACTGAACAATGTCTGAAAAACAGACTTCAGACCATTTCAAGCGGTCTGGAACGTTATTCCAATGATAAAACCAGAAACTTTTCAACCGAAGTCAGAAATATGGTTGAATCGTTTACTGACAAGGACAAAATGGAACTGATGGCTATCAACTCAAAAGGAAAAATTATTATTACCTCTTCAGGATTCTCTCCGGATTCTTCAATTATGATGAACGATTACGAAGATGCTATTAAAACCAACACATTTGCCATGAGAACTGGATATTCTGAAAGAGGAGAAAAAATAATGGCTCTTTCATACCCGATCTCACAGTCTGTTAAGAATTCTGAATATTCTGCAATCAGAGTAGTAGTATCTATGTCTGAAGTTGATGAAAATATTCAATATATGACCGGAATTATTATTCTATGCTGTTTTATTATTCTGGCACCATTAATATTTTCCGGATTCTACTTCGTTGGGTCAATAGTTAGACCGATCCAAAAAATCAACAACATTACAAATAAATATGCAATGGGTGATTTTTCCGAACGAATCATCGATGAAACCAATGACGAGATCGGTCAGTTATGCAATTCTATCAACTACATGGCAAACGAGTTGTCAACTGCCGAAGCAATGAAAAATGACTTCATTTCCTCTGTTTCACATGAACTCCGAACACCTCTGACAGCCATAAAAGGATGGGCAGAAACGCTTAATGTTGACAACGATCCGCTGACAACTCAAAAAGGTATTCGTGTTATCATAAGTGAGACTGAACGTCTTTCAAATATGGTTGAGGAGCTTCTTGACTTTTCCAGAATGCAGAATGGTAAACTCACAATGCAGATGGATACAATTGATATTCTTGCTGAACTGGAAGAGGCTGTATTAATTTATACTGAAAAAGCCAAACATGAAAATGTTGTTATCAACTACAACCAACCTGAGTTTCTTCCGTTTATAATAGGTGACAAAAACAAGCTTAAACAAGTATTTATAAATATTATAGACAACGCTATAAAATACTCCACTTTTCCTGATCATCAGAGCATTGTGGATATTAAAGCCCGTTTAAAAGACAATAATTTCATTATGATTTCAGTTAAGGACAACGGATGCGGAATCAAAGCAACCGATCTTCCTAAAGTTAAAACCAAGTTTTTTAAAGCCAACCATACAAAACGAGGTTCAGGAATCGGACTTGCAGTTGCTGATGAAATAGTAAACATGCATCAGGGCAAAATCGAAATAGAAAGCAAAGAAAACGTTGGTACAACTGTACACATTCTTCTTCCTATTGATAAAAAACATTAAACTGTTTTTAATAGTAGTTTTAAACGGTTGACTGCAGACAACCTGATTTATATCTGCAGAGAAAAGAGGATTCTATATATGGGCAAAACACATAAGTCCAAAATTGGCGGACAAGCACTCATCGAAGGAATTATGATGAAAGGAATATACAAGTCAGCGATGGCCTGCAGGCTGCCTGACGGAACAATAGATCTTGAAACATGGGATGAAAACAACGGAAAGAATGCTCCGTGGTATAAAAAGACACCTTTTGTAAGAGGATCTTTCAACTTTGTTTCTTCATTGGTTTCAGGTTATAAATGTCTTATGAAATCAGCCGAAAAACAAATGACTGAAGATGACAGTGAAGAAGAAATGAGTAAATTTGAAAAATGGCTTGATGACAAATTCGGTGAAAAAATTATGGGAGTTGTATCTACCATAGCGTTGATTCTGGGTGTCGTTTTAAGTTTGTTCCTTTTTAAATTTATACCAACGTTTGCAACCAAACCGCTTGAAAATGTTCATGTAGTTCGTACAATAGCTGAAGGAATCCTTAAAATCGCTATTTTCATCGGTTATCTTGCAGTTACAGCTCAGATGAAGGATATAAGAAGAACATATGAATATCATGGTGCCGAGCATAAGACTATAGCCTGTTATGAACATCATGAAGAACTGACAGTTGAAAACGTCAAAAAACATTCAAGATTTCATCCGAGATGCGGAACAAGTTTCATTTTCATCTCTTTATTTATCAGTATATTTGTTTTTTGTTTTATCCCAACTTTTCCCGGACTTAGTAAAACAGCTCGTATTTTTGCCAGACTTGGCATTCAGGTTTTGCTGCTTCCAATAATAATCGGTATTGCTTATGAACTTATTAAACTTGCAGGACGTAAAGAAAATACATTTACAAAAATTCTTTCCGCCCCCGGTTTACAACTTCAGAAACTCACAACACGTGAGCCTGATGCTGAACAGATAGAAGTTGCAATAGCTGCCATTAAACCTTGCATACCTGATGATCTGGAGGATGACAATTGGTAACCGTAAAACAACTTACAAACGAAATTAAAAGCATTTTAAAAAATGGTGGAATAGAAGATTATATTTTTGAATCAAGATGCATTATAGAAAATATAATGCATCTTTCACATTCTGAAATGGTTTTAAACTCTGAGAAAGAGGTTTTAAACGAACAGTATGAAACTGCAGTCAACATGGCCAGAAAGAGAATAACAGGATATCCTCTTCAGTACATTCTTGGAACATGGGAATTTTATGGACTTCCTTTTTTTGTAGGTGAGGGAGTTCTTATTCCAAGGCAGGACACTGAGACACTGGTTGATTATGTTCTGAACTATTGTTCAACTGGAAAATCAACATCAAAACTTAATTGTATTGATCTTTGCAGCGGTTCAGGCTGTATTGCAGTTGCATTAAGTTTAAATCTTCAATCATCTTTATTTTATGCAGTTGAATATTCAGATTCAGCTTTTTCTTTTCTTCAGAAAAATATCACATTAAATAATGCTTCAGATATACAAGCTGTCAAAGCAAATGTTCTTGACCCGGATGTTGCAAACCTTTATACAAACATTGATATTATCGTTTCAAACCCTCCATACCTTACAGATAAAGATATGACAGTTCTTCAAAAAGAAGTTAGTTATGAACCATATCTTGCACTTGAGGGAGGAACAGACGGTCTTTTATTTTATCGTTCCATTGTTGCCAACTGGAAACATTCACTTAAATATAACGGTTTGATTGCTTTTGAAATTGGGATCGGTCAGGAACAGGATGTTTCTGATATTCTTACTGCAAACGGTTTTACTGACATAAAGTTTACTAAAGATTTAAACGATGTTGTAAGAGTTGTATCCGGCGTTTACAAACCGTAATTTAAAACTATAATTTTTACAACCAATTCAAGGCTCTGTGTTGTTACATTGACTTCATAAGTTTTCATTGTTGTCAATTTTTTAAGAAACTATTTTTTTACTGCAGTTAGCAACTTAGTCTTATTTCAAAGCTCTGTGTTGTTATATTAGCAACCAGTATTCTATTGTTTACAGTAAAAAAAGGATGAATCTTGTTTATAATTCAAGATTCATCCTTTTTTTATATTTTAAAGTACATATTTATGCGCTTTCATGTTCTTTTTTATGGAAAAGTCTTTTGAAAATTCCTTTTTTCTCATTTTCTCCTGATGTTATCAGTCTGAACTGCTCCTGTTCTGCACGATGAAGCTGCTGCTGCTGATCAATAAGCTTCTGAAGCTCACTGATCTGCTTATCCTTGGCTTCAAGCTGTTCCTGCATCTTTTTATGCTGATCAATGTTACAGTTCATCAATTCTTTTATCTGTTCATCTTTGGAATTGATCTGATCAGACAATACCTTTAATGTTGAATCAAAATATGATGAAAATATGCTGTTCTGAACTGACATACTGATTTCTTCATAAACGCTCTCAGAACCATCCTGTGAGCCCTGTGAACCCTGCTGAGAATCAGCGAACAATTCAAGTGCATCTTTGCTTATAAGCTTCATTTTTCCGTTATTCTGAACGTATTTATTCAATACGCTGTCTGTCTGATTTAAACGTTTGTAAACTGCCTGAGTTGTTACGTTTGCAAGTGTTGCAAATTCTTTTATTGTAACATACTTTGCTTCCGTTGCTTCCATATAAGTCCTCCCATGTTGATTGCCGGTTAAAAATAATGCGTTGACAACCTCATTCTCTTTACTTAATTATTATACATGTTTGCAAACAAAAAGTCAATAGAAAGTTTTCTGAAATTTGATGTCAAACGCAGGTTGCATCGTAGTTTGACAACTTTCTTACAACCGTTTTAAACCAATAGACGTCGATTTTTCTGAATCATCCGCGCACCGTTGCAACTTAAAAATTATCTGCGATTGTCAACATATTACGCAGTTGCAAACTGTGTTCAGAGTGGTTTTAATAGAATTTTCTCAAAAAACGAATATAAAATATATCAGGAACACAAAAATACAGAAAAAGAAGGGACTAAAAAAAGAGGAACAAAACCAGAAATAAAAGCAGATAAAAAGGAGAAGAAAGAATAGATATAAACACAGAAAAAAGAGGAAAAAAAACAGAAATAAAAACAGATAAAAAAAGGAGGAAAATGAATAGATATAAACACAGAAAAAAGAGAAGAAAAATCAGACAAAAAAACAGATAAAAAAAGGAGGAAAAAGAATAGATATAAACACAGAAAAAGAGAAGAAAAATACAGACATAGAAGCAGATAAAAAAAGAAGGATAAAGAATAGATATAAACACAGAATAAAGATAAGAAAAATC
>JAZQPR010000063.1:0-13645 GCA_045628605.1 Oscillospiraceae bacterium | reverse complement strand
TACTAGTACTAATTCATTAAATAATCAAAATGCTAACGTTACTATTGCTTCTGGTTCTCAAAATACTAAAATACATGGTAATTCAAAAAATAGCACAAATCCTAATCATGTTTATGTGATAGCAGATGAAGATGGAAATATGGTTAAAGTAGGTATTAGCGGACAAAAACTGAACAAAAATGGCTCTTCACCTCGTGCCAATCCTCAGGTAAATAGATTAAACAATAATGGAATGAATACACAAGCTGTAGTTATTGAAAAAAATTTGACCAGAAAACAAGCGCTTGACTTAGAATTAAAAATAACAGAAAAACATACTGCAAGAAATGTTGGTAATATGCCATCACAATACCATAACAGACCTTCTACGCGAATAAATACAATAGAAAAATATGTAGAGAAATATGGTACTTCACCTAATAAATAATAGAGAGGTATTTGATTTATATGAGTAATCGAAAATTGATGCATTTAAGAATAGAAGGAGATTCTTCTTATGAAAAAAATTGTAACTTTAAATCTATACGAATGTTGTCACATAGTGTAGTTGAATTATTTATGTATTATTTAGGAAAAGTATTAATTGATGGTAATAATAATTTTGTAATCTATTATAAAGAAAATGATTCCTCAAAAAATGCATATGAAAATGAACCTTATTTTAATGTATCTACATTTTTTGTCGATTCAAATGAACTTCAAAGAGCAAAAGAATTACAGGCTAAAAAGAATTGTGATATTTTTGAATTGGATATGATGTTTTTGAAATCAATAGAAAATATAATGATAAAAACGTGTTTATTATCAGGAAATGAAGAATCTGTACTCAAAATAGAAGAAACAGTTAAAACAGTAATTGAGTCTAATTTTGAATTAAAATATAAAATTGGTAAATTTTCCAAAAAAAGTGAGGATTCATTATATAAAGCAACTACTTACAGGCATATAACACCTGATGGAGAAAACTATTATTTAGAAGTTCAAAATTTGCAAAGTAAAGAGATTGAAATTTATCAGCTTAACAAACAACCAGAATATGTTAAGATGGAACTTATGTATACTAAATCATTTTGGATTAATCATGATTTTCATTTATATAGTGATGATTATCATAAGGATATTGTAGTAATAAATGCGGATGATCATACTATCATTATTAATAGAACATAAAAAAGATTTGTAACAATAATATGAAAGTAAAATGCTTTCTGAATATCATTCTTTTCTAACTGATTTATATAATGATTTAGGATTTATCTCAAATGAAAATATATGTTTATTTCAGATTGTTCATAATAATTAGTTTATATACTGCATTTACAAATTAGTAAGTGCAGTATTATTTTAAAATCCAAGTATAATTATTTGACACATCAAAGAATTATACTTATGAGTATGACAATGTAGTATAAACATTTTTTTATAACCTTTACAAATCAAATTTTAAGTGTCCTTAGATGATTTGACATATATTATTTGTGATATGTAAAGATAATTATAATCAGCTATAGTAAGCCTGAATCTGTATACATACTGTTCAAACAATCCGATTTCTTATTATGATCCAACGGGGCATTCGCTGAAGAGTATTGCGAAGGCTGCGAAAAAAAACAGCTAAATCAGCAGCTGCGGCTGTAAAGACAGCGGTAACTGCTACAAAAGCAGTGGTCAAAGAGACAGTTAAAACTGTAAAAACTGCAGTGAATGTCGTAAAACCTGTTGCTAAAGCAACTGTAAAAAAAGCAGTAGAAACAGTAAAAAATATTCCTAATGAATTAAAGGAAGACTGGGAAATCGGTATAAGTCAGCTAAAAGACAGTGGAACAGTGGGAAACTTGTTTGCAGCTTACAGCGAAGGGGTAATGAACAACCTTGAGAATAATGTTTTAGGCTTAAAAAAATTAGTTACTGATCCGAAAAATACAATTAATGAGATCATGACCGATTTTGTTGATGACCCGATAAAGCCGTTGGAAAATCTGATTGATTTCTACAAAGATATTGCTATAGCAAGCTATAAAGGTGATTATGAAACTGTAGCATATAAATTAGGACAGGGAACGGTAACGGTTGCAATTACAGGAACATCATATTGTTTAGCTTCAAGTGCAGCCACGGCATTTTTACCTGAAGGACTAAATTTAGGAGCAACTCTTCCGTCGTTGAGTTTTGATACACTTGCAGTGGCAGGATTCGACGCTGTTGCAATCCCAAGTATCGAGGCAGTATCTGTATCTGTCAGTGTATCTTCTGCTGCTGTAGCAACAGCTGCGGGTGTAGTATCAAGTTATGCAACTGCAGAAAATGTAGTGTATAGCAGTAAATTTGCAAGTCATTCATCTGTTGTTAATACAAGTACTAATAAGTTTGGCAATCAGTCATCTGGCGGTAAAATATCTCAAAACAGTTCTAACGAAACAATAAACAAAAAAAATGAATCCGCTATCAGTTACGGAGAACTTGATTCACTAGGACGTCCTACAGGAGCGCAAGCTACCTTGACGAAGGATATGATTGGTTCAGGAAGTGCCGCAAGTTCAAATATTATTCCTCCTGGATTTGCTGGCGGTGGAAAAGGAGGGGCTGGTCACGCTAGAGGGCATTTAATAGGAAAGCAATTGGGCGGAAGTGGAAAAGATCCAAGAAATTTGGTGACTTTATATCAAAATCCAGTAAATACACCAGTTATGAGAGATTTTGAAACATCTGTAAGAAAAACTGTAGAAAGCGGACAAACTGTTAATTATTCAGCTACTCCTATATATCAAGGAAGTAATTTAATTCCTTCAGGGGTGACATTGAAAGCAGTGGGTAGTGATGGATTTCGATTAGATGTTACAATTTTAAATAGAAAGTAGGTCAAATTTTGAAAATTGATATTTTGAAAAAAATTTTACAATCCAAAAGAATTGAAAATGACAATAATGATAAGAACAATTGGGATATGGCAGAGGTTCAATTGCAAACTGAATTGCCATCAGATTATAAAGAATTTATTAATGAGTATGGTACTGGAAGTATAAATAATTTTTTGTGGATATTAACTCCATTTGATGAAGATGAATATATGAATTTATTTATAAGAGGTCAAGAAATAATTAAAGCTTATACGGAGTCCAAAATTAATGAACCTGAATATTTTGAACATAATGTTTTCCCAATAAAAGGTGGAATATTGCCGTGGGGATATACAGATAATGGTGATGAACTATATTGGCTAACTGAAGGCAATTGTGATGAATGGAAAATTGTTGTATATGAATCAAGATCATCAGATTTCTATGAATACAATATGGGAATAGTACAGTTTATTTACGAATTGATTTCAAAAAAAATCATTTGTCCTGCTTTCCCGGATGATTTTCCGGGTGATATATGCGAATTTATAAATTGTTAAAAATCGGATGATATAAAAGAGGCGGATAATCAGTCAGTACTGAACTACTGCATGCGAGTACGAAACGGAATGTATGATATGATTCAGTATTTCAGACACGTTGAAGTCGTTTCATTGCTCACAAGGAGATGAAATCGACGCAGGGAGCAATAGCAACGACGAATGCAAGGCCTGCTAAAAAATCCGAGCGCAGTTGCGCGAAGGATGATTTCCGCAGGCTACTGCGCGATATATTCGATTCCCTGAGTCTTAATCTGTATACATATGCTCAGAATAATCCTATTTCTTATTATGATCCGACAGGACACGCGATAAAGAGTTTGCTTAAGAAGGCGAAGGATACTGTAAATAAGGCGAAGGAAACGGTAAAGAGCGCTTTTAATAATACAGCAAAAGCAGCAAAGCAGACGGTTCAAAAGGTACAGCAGACAGTAACCAAAGTGGCTAATGAGTATAAAGAAAACTGGAACAGCGGAATAAGTCAGCTTAAGTCAAGCGGACCAGTAGAAAAAGCATTTGCTGCCTATAGCGAGGGTGCTGTAAACAGTCTTAATAATATGAGAAAAGGTGTCGCTAAATTCGCAAACGATCCGATGGGAACTGTAAGCGAATCAGTGAACTATTTCCTTGAGGATCCTGTAAGGAACAATCCTATTGCGGAAATATAACAACACAGAGGATATCCCCCGCCTCTGCAGGCAATGTCATCAACTTAAGAAATTAGTGTACGTAAGAACAGGAAGATCTTATTTAAGAAAAAAATCTCATCCTTCAATATAGTTTGCTCAAAATCAACGTTAAATCGCTTAAGTTGATGACATTGCCTCTGCAGGCGGCGGGTTCTATCTTTCCGTTCAGTCGGAGTACAATCCCCGACTGAACCGAAGCGATTCTACGAATCGCCTCTGTTTGTTAAAAGCAGAGCTTTGAAAGAGCTGATATAAATATTGTTTTTATGTCAGCTCTTTTGTATGTATTATGCTTTAAAGTAGCTTATAGCCAATATAATAATAAAAAATGATTATAAGACTTATTTTTTTTCAAAAAGTGTGCTATAATAAAAATATATATAGAAATTTTTTCTGCTTCGATCCGGAGGGGAATATATGGAAAATAACAGCAGGATAAAGCGTGCTGCCAAGAGGGCTATTGATTCTGAACAATTAAATATTGTATATCTGGGCGGAGCTGTCACTGAAGGTTATGTTCCTGGAAAAGGTATAGTGAGAGAAAACTATGTTCAGATGTCGTTTGACCATTTTTGCAAAAAAACAGGAAACGATCACTGTCTGCTAAGCAATCTCGGTTTTTCGGGAGAAGATCCTTTTATGGGACTTTCATTGACTGACAGATACTATAACAAAGAAGAGCCTGATATTGTTTTTCTGGAATTTGCTTTGAGCAGCAATGATGACGATGAGGAAAGCTGCCTTGCATTTGAGGGACTTATCAGAAAATTTTATGATACGAAAAAAAAGACAGCCATAGTAGTTCTGATTTTACCTGACATAAATAAAGAAACGCCTTCATTTATTAAGGAAACAGCTGATTACTATGAACTGTGTGTTATCGATATAGCAGCTGATTACAAGGAAAAGATAAAGAAAAAGCTCATGAAAAAGTCTGATGTTTTTCTTGATTCAGGTTATCCGAGCCTTGACGGACACAAATATTTTGCTAACTGTATAGCTGCTTTTTACAGCCGTGTATGGCGTGACAGGCTTATGAAGGAATCGCCGGCTCCGAAGATGCCGCTGTTTTCAGACATTTACAAGGATTATCGTTTTATTGGATTTAACTGGATACGTGATATTACGATCCAGGGTTTTGATTTTACCGAGAGAAATGAACTGTTTCCGAAGATGCTGACATCAAACGGTGCAGATATGTCGGTTGTGTCATTTACTGTCAGATTTTCCACCCTTTTTCTCATATATGAGGGAAGTGCAAACATAAACTGCGGAGATCTTCAGATATATGTTGACAACAGCTACACTGACAATATTTCCGGATATCAGACCGGCGGATGGGAAAACCCAAAGATCAAAATGATCTGCCGAAATGACAGTGAAGCTTTTCACGACGTAAAAATTGTTATGAAAAACAATGACCGAAAAAGATTTATTAACCTTTTCGGAATAGGAATAATTTAAAAAAATAAAAGGACAGATACTTTAAGGCTTCTGTCCTTTTTCTATTAAATATGAAGAAACTGACCGCAGAAATCAAACGGTCAGTTTCTTTTTTTTTATCTGTAAAAATCAGGATCAAGCCTTGAGTTCAATGTTCTGAGTCTTGAGTCTTGCGATTATGCTGTCAGTAACAGCTGCGACTTCTTCACGGGTAAGAGTTCTTGTTTTGTCCATGAAGTAAATTCTGACTGTGATGGATTTGCCCTGGTCATCAGTATATGAGTCAACATATGATATCTTTTTGATGAGCGGAGAATTTTCAGCCTTGCATGCAGCTTCGATCGGTGCATATTTTTCAGCCATAAATGTGAGGTCGACATCCATTTCAGGATATTTTGAAGGTTCATCATATTTTATGGATGATGCTTTGATCTCAGCAAATTCCTTAACATCTATTTCAGCGTAAACGATGCTTGCTTTCTTGTCTATCTTCTTTGCAACAGTCGGATAGATAAGACCTATCTCACCGAGGCTCTTTCCGTCAACAATTACTGAGTTGAGGTTTCTCGGATGCTGATAGGAGTGGGAAGCAGTCATAGGGCTGAAGGTAACAGCTGCGTGCTTGATGTCGTCAGCAAGTACGCCGAGGATATCCCTGAGTTCAAAATAGAGCTTCTCGATCGGAGTGGTTTTGCTGTAGAGTGTGATGCAGAGTTTTTTGTGTTCTCTGCAGAGATTTGTTTCAGGATCAACACCGTCAGCTACTCTTCCTACTTCAAATACACCGAAGCTGTCGCTGAAGTCTGTGTTGGATTTTACCTGGCAGAGCTGTGTAGGAACGATTGAACGTCTGATTGTTTCGATGTTTGGATTTGTAGCATTTATAAGCTTGATATTGTCTTCAACTTCTATGCCGAGATCTTTGTATTCATCGTTGTATGTCCAGATGTATGAATGAAGTTCATGGAGTGAAAATCTCTTTACAAGGATATCCTTGATCATATCTTCAACTGATTTTTCTTCTGCATTTCTTACAGGGTAGAGAGGAGCCTTTGCTGTATGGATATCGAAGTTGTCGTAGCCGTAGATACGTGTGATCTCTTCGATGATATCAGCCTTCATTGTAACGTCCTTTGTAGCTCTCCATGAAGGAACGGATACTGTAAATACATCGTTGTTTTCAGAAATTCCGAAGCCGAGTGAATCAAGTGTCTTTACTATTGTATCGTTTGAAATTTCAATGCCTGTGTATTTGTCTACAAAAGCCTTTGTAAAGTCAAATTTTATTTCAGGATAATGGAAAGCATACTCGTCAGTAAGAGCTGAGATAACCTTTGAACCCGGATCGTTGTCCTGCATGAGCTTTACAAATCTTGCAATTGCAGGAACTGTCATTTCAGGGTCAAGGCTCTTTTCGTAACGCATTGAAGCGTCTGTTCTGTGAGAAAGTCTTACTGTTGATTTTCTTACTGATACTGAATCAAATGTAGCAGATTCAAGTGTAAGAGCTGTTGTATCCTCAACGATCTCGGAATCAAGACCACCCATGATACCTGCGATGGCAACAGGTGTTTCATCGTTGCATATCATAAGAGTGTTTTCGTCTATATTTCTTTCAACTTCATCGAGTGTCTGGAATTTGAAAGGCTTTTCGAAACGTCTGATTCTTATTTTTTCTACCTTTCTTGAGTCAAAAGCGTGCATAGGCTGACCCATTTCGAGCATGAGGTAGTTTGTAAGGTCTGCAAGGAAGTTGATCGCTCTCATTCCGCAGTAGTAGAGACGTACTCTCATATTTACAGGGCTGATGTTTCTCTTGATGTTGTCTACCTTGATGCATGAGTAGCGCTGGCAGAGAGGATCGAGGATCTTCATGTCAACTGTCGGAAGTGATGAGTACTGTGAAAGATCAACTGTATCAAGAGGCTTTAACGGACGTCCTGTCAGTGAAGCAAATTCTCTTGCTATTCCATAGTGACCCCAGAGGTCAGGACGGTTTGTGAGAGATTTGTTGTCAACTTCGAAGATAATGTCTTCGATCTGGTAAGCCTTTTTAAGATCAGTACCGTTCGGGATATCATCAGTGATAACCATGATTCCGCTGTTGTCGTCGCTAAGACCGATTTCAGCTTCTGAGCAGCACATACCGTATGATGTTTCGCCTGCGAGATCTCTTGGAGTGATATCTATTTCACCGATTTTTGCGCCAACTGGTGCAAAAGCAGTCTTCATGCCGACTTTAACGTTCGGAGCACCGCATACTACGTCAACAAGCTCAGATTTTCCTGCATCGACCTTGAGGAGGTGAAGCTTGTTTGACTTTGGATGATTTTCAACGGATTTTATTTCAGCGACAACGATCCCTGAGATGTTTTCGCCCTTCATAAATATTTCATTTTCAACTTCTGCTGTGGAGAGTGAGAAACGGTGGATCAGATCGAGTTTGTCAAATCCTGTAAGATCAACATATTCTGAGATCCAGTTCATTGATAAAAACATGATAAAATACCTCCTTCGTTATTCTTCCGTGAACTGTGACATTGTTCTGAGGCTTCCGCTGTTGAGATCACGGATATCAGCGATGCCGTACTTCATCATAGCAAGTCTTGTAAGACCGAGACCAAAAGCAAATCCTGTATATTCCTCAGGATCGATTCCGCCTGCTTTGAGAACTTCAGGATGGATCATGCCGCACGGACAGAGTTCAAGCCAGCCGCTGTGTTTGCATGAAGGGCAGCCTTCACCGCCGCAGATAAGGCAGCTTATATCAAGTTCAAATCCCGGTTCAACGAACGGGAAGAAGCCAGGACGAAGTCTGACTTTGATGTCTCTCTGGAATACTTCTGAAAGCATTGTTTTCATAAAGAAAATGAGGTTTGAGATGGAGATGTTCTTGTCAACCATAACGCCTTCCATCTGGAAAAATGTATTTTCATGGCAGGCATCTGTTGCTTCGTTTCTGAAGCATCTGCCCGGGAAAATTGCCTTTATAGGCTTGCCTTCTTCGATAAGAGCCTTGCGGTATTTTTTGTAGATTGCATTTTGTGCAGCTGATGTCTGTGACTTTAACAGCTGACCGTTTGTGAGGTAGTAAGTATCCTGCATGTCTCTTGCCGGATGATGTTTAGGTATATTCAAAGATTCGAAGCATTCGTAGTCTGTTACTATTTCAGAATAGTCTTCTACGGTAAAACCCATGGAACGGAATATCTTTTCACATTCGCGCTGTACGAGTGTGATAGGGTGATATGAACCTCTGTCAAGTACAGGAGGGATGGACATATCAAATTCAGGCATGGAGTTTATTTCTTTTTCAAGTTCAGCCTTTTTGAGTTCCTCTGATTTTTTGCTTACTGCATCTGAAATTTCATTTTTAAGTTCATTTACCTGCTGTCCGAGTGCCTTTTTCTCTTCAACGGAGAGATCCTTCATTGATTTGAGAAGATTTGTTACAGAACCCTTTTTGCCGAGATATTCGATACGGATATCTTCAAGAGCCTGTGCGCTGTCAGCTTTTCCTAAAGCGTCATTGAATTTCTGCTTTAATTCGTTGATAGTTTCTAACATAGCAAACATCCTTTCATAAAAAGTTTATTTATTTAAGGACAAACAAAAAGCCCGTCCCAATAAATATGGGACGAGCGTTATTTACCCGTGGTACCACCCAAATTCAGAAAAATAAATTTTTCTGCACTTTCTGATGCTTTTTTTGCGTGAACATCATCACTTCTGCTTGATCCGCAAAACCGGCTTTCGCAGAAATACTCCCATGCTGAAATTCACATATGCTTCCTCTGTCTGCATTTTCAGCCGATGATGCAGGCTCTCTGTGAAAGGTTATAAAATATGCTACTTACACATGTTCAACGTATACAAGTAATATTATAGCATTGAAAGTGAGGATAGTCAAGGGGAGGACAGGAAAAATATCAGTCCTTCTGACGATTCGGTAAGAAATGACAGACGATGTATTATTTTTTAAATATTTGAGTTGCTGTAGAAAGAACTGTCTCTGTTGGCACCGAGTTTGGTATGCCAGTCTTTTGATATATATCTTTTCAAATCGGCAAGGTCCGCGATGTCAACTTTGCCGTCACCGTTTATATCAGCTATTGATTCAGAGAAATTTTCACCAAGCTGTCTGTAGGAACTGTCATCCATAAGGTAGAGGGAAAGGCAGGTAAGATCAGTAAGATCTACGATCCCGTTGCCTGAAAGGTCACCTGTGTATTTGGATTCGTGAGTGTAATTTGATTTATAACTGTAATAATTTCCTTCCATTACAGTATAATAATAATTCACAAGGTCTTTGGATACATTAAAATAACTAAGTTCAATGCCGGTATTTGACAGATCTCGTCCTTGGCATCCGAAACAATACTTTTCGATAAGTCTGACAGAACTTGCAAAAGAGATCTTTTTCAGACTTTCAATTCCGTAGCATGCATACGCAGCTGCTTTTTCTCCGTTAAGAACATATATATTTTGTAAGTTGTTTGAACTGTCAGACGTTGAAAAATCATATTTGTGAACAGTTTGGGAATTTTCATTTTCAAATGCAGTATCTGTTTTATTTGCAAACATGTTCAGAACTACTGATAATTCTTCAGGGACGTCTTTGTTTGCTGCTGAAAGATCCATATGACCGGGTTCGATGTTTTCAAGATATAATGATGTAAGATCTTTACAGTTGGCAAATATGCCCTTTGAAACAATGTAGTCAGGGTTCAGGATTTCTGCCTGTGACAATGAAGTTGATGCAAAAGCAAGTTCATTGATAACAGAAACGCTCTTTGGTATGCTGCATTCTTTCAGATCATTGCATTTCTCAAAAGCAGATTTTCCTATAACTGTGATCGTTTCAGGCAGAACAACTGTTTCGACCGGAATATTGTAAAATGCAAAATCAGCGATTTCTTCTCCTCCTGATACAGTTATCTTTTTGATCTTATAATCGTTCATTACAGAAAAATCAGGATCAATATTATCCGGCAGGTCATTTGTAAATGAATATGTATCAGTATCACTGTTGTATGTACAGGTGAGCTTTGTATCAAATGAAATATTAGCTTCACTGTTGAAGAGATATCCAAGCAGCGAACAGTGAACAGTCTGAGAGTTTTCATTTTCAGATACGGTCTGAGGTTTAAAGTCATTCCAGAGTTCCTTGTCAGCAGACGGAAGAGTCAGTTCTTCAATATTTTTAAATTTTTTCAGAGCGTTGTCAGCAATTTTAATTTTTTCCTTTTCACTTTTGTTTTCAATAACAAGCTTTGTTACTGATGAAGCTGTTTCCTCATCAAAAATATCTTCAAGCAGACCTGATCCTGAAATTACCATCATTCCGCTTTCATATGTTCTGCAGATTAAAGTATCGTTTAGTTTTTCTTCACTTTTTAAAGTTTCTTCAGGTTCAGTCTGATAATTAATAAAAACTGAAGGAATATCTTTCATATTCAGTTCATGAGTATTTATCTGCGCATTACGATCGAAAAAGTCAGTGATTTTGTTTTCATTATTCTGCTGTTCTGTTTTTGTTATGTCGGATGTAATGATTTCTGTACCGGGTTGAAGCTCGTTTCCTTCTGTTATTACGATATTTTTCCATTCCTCTTCTGTTCCGGCGTATTCTATATGTGAAAGATTTTTATTGAAACAAAAATTATTTACTCCGATAACAGAAATAGTATTTGGGAGAGTAACAGATTTGAGTGTAGGAATAGAACCAAACGCATATGGTGCTATTTGGTTTCCGCCTAAAACATTGATTTTTTCAAGATTAATCCTATTACACCATGAATTGCTGAATATATCATCGGTAGAAAAAGAATATTTTACACAGTAGTTATCAATCATAATTACTTTGTCTGCAAAAATATTTCTGATTATTGATAATGCTGTTCGATCTTCTTTAAACGAATATTTTCTGAAAACACTTTCATTTTCATAAAGATAATAATCAAGATGACCCGGCTCAAGATTTGCAAAAGTGAGTTCTTTTAACAGTCCGCATCCTGTAAACGCACCTTTTTCTATTATATAGTCAGGATTTGTAATTGATGCAGATTTGAGGGATGTAAAGGCAAAAGCCATTTCGCCAATATATTTAATATTTGAAGATAGTTCGCAGTCATCCAGATATGTGCAGTACATAAAGGCGTGTCTGCCAATATCAGTTACTGATTCAGGTATTGAAACAGACTCAATTGTCGTATTGTAAAAAGCAAAGTCGGTAATCGCTGTTCCGCCTGTGACTGTTACTTTTTTCAAATTGTAATCTGCAAGCAGAGCATTGTATTTTTTATCAGCATCTCCATAATCAGTCCATGCTGATGGATTGGAAATTGTTATAACATCTGAAAGATCGTTATCATAAGGACACTTTGTAACTTCATTTTTACATGTGCTGTTTTCATAGTCAAAAAGTTCTGCGATTTTTGAATGGTGAAGGGTTTTTTCGTTTTCTTTGTAAGGATCAATCTTTTCCGGTTTGAATTCTGCCCAAAGTTCACTTCCTGCAGTTGGGAGCGTCAGTTCTTCAACATTATGAAATTTGTTGAGCGCGTTCGGTGCAATGCTTATTCTGTTGTCTTCATTTTCATCTTCGATGATGAGCTTTGTAACGTCCTTTACATCATCTTCGCTAAAAATGTCGGTCAATACGCCGCTGCCTTTGATAAGCATTGAACCGTCACTGAATATTCTGTATGCTACAGTATCGTTGGTCAATTCTTTAACAATTACTTTTGCATCACCATCTTCAGTCAAAGCAGGCTGATCAGTTTCTGCAAAAACATTTCCATAAACACCTGCAGCTGAATAAACCATAAGAAGAGACAATGCTCCCGCTAAAAATCTTTTTCTGTTCATATTAAATTCCTCCGTGTCTTTTGTTTTATATCTTTTTATCTTTTAATAAATTTTCAGATCGTATCTGACCTGAAAATATTCACGTAGTTTAATTATATCAATATTTTATAAAATGTCAAGCATTATTATGTGATTGGGTGATTTTAACAAAAAAACAGCCGAATCATATCTGAAGAACGTTCCTGACCATGATAAGCAGCTGTAAATTCAATAGTTACAAAGCTCTGCTTTTAACAAGCAGAGGCGATTCGCAGAATCTGGGGATATCCTCTGTGTTGTTATATCATTTGTTGACAAGAAATTTAGCTTGTGATAATATATAAAATGTTGATCAAAGATAACCATACAGAAAGGAAAGCAGAATAATGATAAAAGCTGTTGTATTTGATATTGGCGGAGTGCTTGAAAAATTTGAATGGGAAGCATATCTTTCAAAATATTTTGATGACAGGACAATAGAAGTGCTGACCGGAGCAACATGGAAAAATCCGTGCTGGCGTGAATTTGATGTAAACAATATTCCTTTTGAGGAAATAGTAAATAAAATGATAAGCTCTTTTCCTGACTATGAAAAAGAAATACGTTTTGTTTTTGAACACCTCGGAGAATGCATCAGCATCCAGCCATACGCAATTCCATGGATAACAGAACTGAAAAGCAAAGGATACAAAGTATACTTCCTTTCAAACTACTTTGAATACCTCATGGATGCCAACCGCGATGCCATCAGCTTTATCCCGTACACCGACGGCGGTGTTTTCTCCTGCGACATCCATCTCGCCAAACCCGACCCCGAAATATACCGCTTTTTCTGCCAAAAATACGCCCTCGATCCATCCGAATGTCTGTTTTTCGATGACAGACCCGAAAACGTCGAAGGCGCCAAATCAGTCGGCATGAACGCCATAGTATTCCGAACCTACGACCAGTCCCGCACCTCCGCTTTCCTTTAAATTGCGAATGTAAATGCGAAGGTGCAGGGCGACCGCAAAGCCCTGCAACCCAGTCAATTATGCCAAACAATCATCTATGCGGTTTTAACAAATGAAAATGCAACCGCGAAGGTGCAGGGCGACCGCAAAGCCCTGCAACCCAGTCAATTATGCCAAACAATCATCTATGCAGTTTTAACAAATAAAAATGCAACCGCGAAGGTGCAGGGCGACCGCAAAGCCCTGCAACCCAGTCAATTATGCCAAACAATCATCTATGCGGTTTTAACAAATGAAAATGCAACCGCGAAGGT
>JAZQPR010000062.1:0-7988 GCA_045628605.1 Oscillospiraceae bacterium | reverse complement strand
GGATCAGATGCAGTATATGGCTGAGGATAACTGATGATTATGGCATATTCTGACATCTGAAAATCAAAAATAAAAATGTAGGTTTTCCTACATGAAAAAAATTTCAAAAACCTACATTTTTATATTGACATTTGCAATATTCTCACTATAAACATTATCTGTCAATTTATAATAAGAAATCAAGTGTTTAATATCTATCCAATGTACGATAAACCCTGATTGGTTTAGTACCTAATTCTTTATTATCAAGATTTTTTTGAATTATATTTTGAACATATATATCAACAAATTTATGTTTTTAGGATTAGAACCTCAGTTATAATTCCGAGGTTTAGTTTGTTATGCCTGTTTATAGAAACTTTCAATCTTAAGCGACATAACTCAATCAAATTATTAATGCGAAACTGATGAGAAAATCAATTTTTTGCATTTTTATTTTTTTCTATACTCTTCACGGATTCAGGTAAATATCAAAATTGACTTGTAAACTTTACAACTTCAAATCAATAGAATCTACACTCGAGTTTATAAAATCAAGCTTATCACATACATCACTTATGCTATAAACCCCTGAATTACTTAATTCTGAAATTTTATCACAAACATCCGAAATGGATGAATAGAGACCGTAACCTTTCATATCATCAAGTTTACTGCAAACATCTGAAATGGACGTATCCATACCATTACCTTTTATATCAGAAATATCAGACTGGATATCGTCTAACTTTGAATTCATCTCAATTAACTGATCCCTGATCTCATTTAAAACACTTACCAATTCATCCATAATATAACCTCCGTTAAAATATTTTTATTCATTTATCAACACCCCATATGACAACTTCGAAACAACAATATCCACCTTATCCATAGTCTTTTGTAGCCTGTTTTTTCTGAGTTCAAAATCAAGACTGGCATTTTTTAGTTCAGCTTCACGCATTATTCTTATTTTACTATTACTTGCCTTTCTTATCTGCTCTTTTATAAATGAAATCCTTGACTGATGGCTTGTAGTTAAAGTACCAAGCTTGTAATTTACTAATTCGGCAGTATTCTGCTTATGCTGTTCCAGTTCCTGACACCATAGATTATGATGAACAGCTTCGATATCATCCCATAAATTATCATTAATATTTATATTTTGAGAACTCTGTTCGCTGTATTCAAGGAATTTAAGAAGATACTTATTTACTGCAGTACTACTGCTGAGCGGCTTCAGTATTATGTCTTCACGTTCACCCAAATATGTCCACTGGTAAATTATAAACGGATATGTTCCTTTTTTTACTGAATCTGATGATACTTTAAAGATTGTAACTGATTTTATATTATCTGTAAAATACATAGCAGCTTGTTTTACAAGAGGATGAGCAAGTGTGATAAGTGTTACGTTTTTTTCCTTTTCTGCTGCTTTAGGAATAAATGTAACCGGAACATGTGTATCAACGGATTTAAGAAGTTTTTCCCATTCTCTGTTTTCTGCAGTCTTCGGAAAATTACATGCTTCAAAATCTGCAAGAAGAATACTCTTGGCGTTTTGAGAAAGTCTCAGATCCTTTACATCTTTTTCGCCAACAATATATTCTTTCTCGTTATCTATCTGTTCTCTCAGGTATAAACGTATCATATTCAAAACTGCAGAAGGTGATAACCAGTAATTTGTCGCGTTCTCTACATCCTCATTAAATGAATTTTCCGGAACACGAAGTCCGAACAGATCTTTCTGCTTGTCTTCGAGCTGGATCTGCTCCTGAACCAGTCTTATTTTATTATCCGTAAGCTGCTGAAGTCTGAGTTTAATATCTTCATCGTTTAGTGTAGTATTCTCAACTATTTTAATAATATCAGAAGAAAGTGAACCAAGTATTTCTTCACAATCACCTATGGACTTTTTAAATACACCTATTCTGCTGGTGCAACGATCATATATATCATAATCTACTGTGCCCGGAGTAACCATATTATATATAGATACACTTTCACTTTGCTGACCGTTACGATCAATTCGTCCTATCCTTTGTTCTATCCTCATAGGATTCCACGGAAGATCATAGTTTACCATACAGTCACAGAACTGATAGTCAAGACCTTCGCAGCCTACCTCTGAAAACAGTAAAATATCAAGTGCTTCAGGTTTTTCTCTGTCAAATTCAAAATTCTGTCTTAATTGTCTGCGATCTTCATCAGAAACATCACCATGGATCAGACCAACTCTGAATCCTTCATCTTTTAGTTTTTTATAAAGATAATTCAGCGTATGTCTAAATGTACTGAAGATCATTACTTTATTTTTTTCTGATTTTTGTTTTTCATTTATTATCTCAATAAGTCTTAACAGCTTTGGATCATAATCTGACATGTTTTCAGCGTACTCTACAATTCGGTTAATTTTTTCAACGACATCATCACGAAGAACTTTGCCGCTCTCCTCTTCATCAAAAATAACGTCCTCAATATACAGCTCATCCATTATTTCATCAACATGTTTACTAAGAATATCTCTGAGAAGAGGAACTAATCCGAACAGGCACGAAGCAGTTTGTCTTCGTATCGTTGTCATCATGAATTTTGTATTTTCAGTACAGTGAACTGTAGCTAATATTTCATGAAGAATTTTAAGAATTTCATCGTGAAGCTTTTTTTGTTCAGGCGTAAAATCAACAGAAACGGTTGTTGCTTTACGTACTGTAAACTCTCCGATATCCCTTCTTCGAGTACGGCTTATAAGGTTTGAAAATGTATGAAGGTTTTCGACTTCAGATATGAGCTTCACCCTGTCATCATCAGAAATATCGCCTGACATCAGAGTAGTTAATAGATTATAAGCAACAGGATTTTTTGATAAAACAAGGTTTCCCCAATTAGTCTGATATAAAGCATGTTCAAGAGCCTCTAAAGCTTCGCTCTCCCAGTTTTCTTTTTTATTACGAATGGCAACAGCTGCCTTGTTGATATACTCATTTGGCTCAGCCATATTATGAAAAGTATCCTTGTTTATGATAAGATCCGGTCTTAAAAGATTCATCATAACAAAAAGATCATCATATTCCAGCTGAACAGGCGTAGCTGTAAGAAAAACTACTGCATCAGCGTTGTCGCAAAACTGCTTGACTGCAGCATATGCAAAAGTTTTCGGATTTCTTATGTGATGTGCCTCATCAACTATAACAAGGTCAAATTTTGGAGGTGTCTCCATCCGTAGAAGTGAAATATCAGATGATGTTTTACCGATTACATTTCTTTCATCAAAAAGAGAAAACGGGATTACTGACTTCCTGTATTTTTCAGGCCATGCACCATTTTTTTCAGTTTCCCTGAGACACTGTCTGAACAGTTCACCATTGACAGGCTCGAAAGTCTGATCAAATCGCTTCATTTCATTTTCCCACTTCTGTTCTGTTATAAGCGGACGCGGGCAGATTATTAATACTGATTCAATATTTCTTCTTGCCTGCATCTCACGAAGTATCAGACCTGCTTCAATTGTTTTACCCACACCAACACCGTCTGCGATCAGCAAACGCGGTCTGTCAGCTCTAATAAATTTAAGAACCGGTCTGAATTGATGAGGAATAAAATCAATTTTTGCAGAATTAATTGAATACAGAGATGATAAAGAAGGATTTCTAATCAAAGCAGCCGTTATCGATGCGTGAAAAGCATTTTTATTAATATTTACAAACGAATCATCAGTCTTTTTTGCAACGAGCTGCGATTCATAATAGTTTTGAATTCCATTTAAACCTGTAAAAACATCATAAGATGTTTCAATGCCGGATTCATATACCTCAATTACTGCACCTTCTATTCTTGCATCAGATGCAAGCTGTACCATAGTGCCTCTTGAAAATTTACTCATAAGCAGTCCTCATTTTTTATACTAATTTAAATATCTGATCATTGAACAAACATTCCCTCTCCAGTTACCTCTGTGTTCATAACGATTTTCTGTATCCTGATAACGATGAAATAATTTTGTTTTGAGATCCTGTTCAGATGTTGAACGGTGAATCAGCATTTTTGTAGTAGTGTTATATTCATTTTTTGAGACTATGTATATTGCGCCACCTTCAATAAATTCAGTCGCAACAAATTTCTCAAAGTGCATTATTACCATATCACTATAAATTTTATTAACTTTAACAGCATTATATTCAATTGCTCTTGCTTTCCAGAAGATTCCTCTTTCAGAATCTCCAAAAATATCATTAATATCTATAAGACTGAACCACATCTGAAATTTAATCCTTACTGGGGTTTCCAGATTTTCAAGTTTATAAACACTTTTATTGAAAAATGTTTTTGCTATATCCGCAAGTTTCAAATATTCTTTAAAATGTTTTGGATTTACCTTTGTAACAAAGTTGATGAAAAATATTATTTTCTCTTCAAGCGAATATGCATTGGCAATATTACACAGTTCAAGATCTGATGTTTTTAACAGATGCTTTTCAGAACAAAATAGATATATTTTTTTAAGTATATTTATTCCAAGAACACTTGAAGGACTAATCAGAAAGAAAACAGAAATTACTTCTGATAGTTCACTATTTGTACTTTCGGCTATCTTTGAAATATACTCAGAAAGAACGTCATCAACCGGATCAATCAGTATCCTTGAACGCAATTCTAAATTATATGTTTTTTCCGGAAGATATGAAGTTTTATCAGCAGCATTGTCAGATAATAAAAACAGATTTTTTGTACCAAGATTATTGCTGAGAAAATTATAGTACTTCTGCCATGAAGAAAAGTATACTTTGAAAACATCTTCTGAAAGTTTATACATGATAATTTTCAGAATTTTACTGTTGATTATTATATTTTCCTCTTTAGGTAAATGATATGCAAGATAATTAATATCATAATCTTTAAGCATCATTGCATAATCCTCTATAGATTTCAAATTCAATTTTGATATTTCATCAATCAGTTCTTCAAGATGACCGGACGGAGGGTTTTCATAATCATACTTATTTTTATATTCTCTTTTTATTTGTTCACATGAAGAGATAAGTTTTAATGGTTCGAAATGAATAACCACTTTCATTATGATCCCGCCTTTTTACTGATTTTTGTATTCAAGAATATTTTTCATTTCATTGATCATTTCATCATCTTTGAGTCTGAATTTGAATTCAACTCGTCTTGAGGCTTCTGCATCAACATTACCATTTTCATCTCTGATAAGATTACTCATAGATTTGCCGTTTGTAGTCAGGATAGATTTAAGATGCTCAAAATCTACAGAAGCATCAAAAAGCTGAGGATGCTCCAGACAATATCTTGATACAGAAAAAGCTCTCCTTTGCGACAATTCCAGATTGTAAATATAGTCACCCATATCATCTGTATATCCTTCAACTATAATTTCAGATACATATCCACTAAATTTTTCATTGAGGATACTATTCACATAAATAGGAAGGAACTCATTCAAAAAAATTTCACCGGATTCCTTTATCTGTGCATCGTCATATCCGAACAAAACACTTGAAGCAAAGGTTATAGAGCCAGTATTGTTATCGATTTTAACAGTAAGATCAACATCAGAAAAAGCGGCACTGAGTTCTTCTATGATCTGAGCCTTTATTCCGATCAGATCGTTGATTTTCTTTTCCTGCTCCTTCATTACTTTTTCGTCTTCCTGTCTTCTGCGTTCATTCTCTTCGAGCTGAGCCTCGTATATATCTCTGGCTTTCATATCATTTTCATAATCCATATTGGCTTTAAGAGAAATTGCAAGAGTTATAAGCATAAACATCAGCAGGAGTGCTGACATAAGGTCAGAATACGACTGCCAGTAGTTTACCTGTTCACTGCTTTTTTTACGATGTCTTTTTTTAAGCTTCATAGTCATTCATCCTCTCCGGAGTGGAATTACTATAATTATTTAGAAGAGAAACACAATTCTCCATACTGTCCTTTAGTTTTCCGATACTAAGATAAAGATCACGCGGTATTCTGTCAACAAGCTCCTGCATTTCTTTAATAGATGAATTAAGGTGTGTAGTAATTTCAGCAAGATTATCATCAAATACTTTAAAGGTTGAATTAAGTGATGAACCAAGAGAACTTTCAAGTCCGTCACATTCTGTATGAATTCTGCTGCCTACAGTCCTGATCTCATTGATAAGATTTCCTGAGATGGTTGTAAATTCGCTGATCTGATCATTAAGAGCATTAACGGCATTATTTGTATTATCACAGTATCTGCTTAATGTTTCAGCATTATCGGTGTTTATTTTTTCAAGTGTTGATGCATTATAATTTATAATCTCAATACTCTTGCTGCTGAATTCATCAATTACATTTATCTGACCATCAATAACATCTTTAACCTGATTGATATATGATGTAGTGTTTGAAATATTTTCTGTAAAATTCTGAACTGCAATATGTGTGTTATTCTGTGATTCAAGTACTTCAGAAATAAGTCTGTTTGATTCAGTATTATGTTCTATAATACTGTCATTAAATTTTTCCAGCTGAGACTCATAGTTCTGAATATTATCAAGAGATTTTTCTATACTGTCATTCAGATCAGACAAATGACTTGTTTGCGATGATATTGTAGAAACGACTTTATCCATCATCTCAAAATTAGCAGTCTGAAGCTCACAAGTTTTATCAAGAGTTTCACTAAGCATAACAAACTTATCATTTAATACTTCATTCATATTGTCGACAAAGGAATTTACAAGTATCGCCAGACTTTCCTGCTGATTGCTTGTTGCAACTGATACAAACTGTTCCATTAAAGTATCCATTTTATTAACTGTAGGCGTGAACACCTTATTGATTTCTTCAGCAAGGGCTGCAGCAACTGCAGACGGAAGTTTTTCAAATTCTTCAATCTGACGATTCTGATTATCCATCATTCGATTTTGGTTATCCATTATACGATTGATATTTTTATTGTCCGGATTTGAAGCTACTTTGGAATAGAACACTTCATAAAAATTATTCAGCTCTTTTTCTCCCCAGCTATAAATATGCTTATAATAAGCATTGAAATACAGTGAATATATAACACCAAATATAGATGTAAGAAAAGCTGTTTTCATTCCGTCCATAAGTGTTTTAATGCTTTCCATAAGCTGATCCTGGTTAATTTTAAGATCTTTGATACCTATCATCAAGCCGACAAATGTACCAAGCAAACCAAGTCCAGTCATAACGCCTGCTGCTAATTCGGATATATGTTTATTTATCTGTTCATCAAGTAAATCATCAGATATATAGTCTGCAATGTCTCCGTCAAATCCCGAATTATCTCTGTAATATGCACTCAAAAGTCTTGATAATTTTTTATTTGAAGGAAAAACTGAAGCTCCGTCTTTTAGTCCTGCTATTTCTTTTGGACTTAATAATTCAAGATATTCTGTTCCGGTTTTAAGATCATTTATCATAGAAACAAAACCGCGAATGCTTCTCATTACATACGCCAAAATGCCAACCATAATCAAATCAAACACAAGATTTATGACTACCGATGAACCTTTATTTTCAAAAAATATAATACTTAATACTGAAATAATAAATAATACAAAAAGAATTATATATCCGCATAGAATTTTTTTGTTTTTCATATTTTCCCCCCTGTAAAAAAGCAAAATATCGCCACAGTAATACACCATGGCGATAAAACTTTGTATATTTGCAGTTTACTGACACATCCCATATTCCCCATAGTATAGCATTGCATCTTATACTGTTATATAATTTGCTTTTCTTTTTTAATATATATTATTATTTTACATTATTTCATCATATATGTCAATAAAAGAATAAATTTATCAGATTTTTTTATATTGTTTTCCATATTATTTATAACAGAAAAACCTTTAATATCATCTTTAATATTGATTAGTAACCGTTGTAGATCAATGTCATTTATTTAATAAGAGTTAGATTTCCGTACTAACGGGGTCTAACTCAATTTTTTTCGGTTTTTTTCGATTTTTTTCAAAAAAACACTTGAC
>JAZQPR010000061.1:0-14657 GCA_045628605.1 Oscillospiraceae bacterium | reverse complement strand
TCACAGAACGACATGGCTACGATCCGACTTAGTGGACTTTTTCAAGTCCACTCCTTTTTTAGTTTTTTAATAATAATATTATTATTATTTATTTCTGTTCTTTTTTCTGAAGATCAGCATTGATAAAGCAGCACCTGCCATCAGGAATGCTGTAGTTCTTAAGCCTGATGTTGATTCACCTGTTTTTGGTGTTGATGACTCTTTCTTAGTTGTTGTCTTCGTTGTTGAAGGCGCAGGAGTCGTTGTAGTGATTCTGGTAACTGATACAGAATCATCATCAGTAGTTACAACAGTAGTTTCTTCTGATGTCGTAGTTACTTTAGTAACTGATTCCCAGTCAGCAGTTGTCTGAACAGTTGTAGTGGTTGTTGTCTCAGTTTTTGTTGTTGCAGCTGTGTCAGAAACGCCCATCTGGTCTGTAGGCTTTGTAACTGTGAACTCCATTTCTCCGGTTGTTTCTTCAGTGGTTGTAGTTTCTTCCGGAGTTGTTGTTGTTTCAACTGTTGTCGTTTCCTCAGGTGTAGTTGTTGTTTCAACTGTTGTTGTTTCTTCAGGTGTAGTTGTTGTTTCAACTGTTGTCGTTTCTTCAGGTGTGGTTGTTGTTTCGACTGTTGTTACAATTGTTGTTACTGTTGTAACTTCAGTCATCTTATCAATCATTACCACACTGTCCTTTGAATCACTGAGTTTACCGTTCTTAATGGTAAATGTAACTGATTCTGCAACATCATAGCCCTTAGGAGCTGTAACTTCAGTCAGTGTATATGTACCGTCCGGAAGTCCCTTAAGTACTGTAGGAGCTGAACCTGATGTCCATGATACAGAGTTGTCTTTTATTGTGATCTCAGTATCTGAAATTACGCCCTCAAGTGACTTTTCACCTGTTACAGTAAGCTTTGCACCGCTGAGTTCTTTTCCTGCGATATCCTGCTTGCTGATTGAAACGCTTGAATACTCATCGATCATTTCGATCTTTTCTTCTGAAGGCTTGCCGTTTACTATCGTAAATTCTATTGCTCCTGTAACGGTGTAGCCATCAGGTGCTACGCTTTCTTCAAGCTTGTACTTTCCGTCAGGAAGTCCTTCAAGTACTGTTGAAGTATTTCCCGATGTCCATGATACAGTATTTGCTTCTTTAATTAATTCATTTTCTGATTTTGTTCCGGTTAAGTTTTTGCCGTCAAGATTTGTAAGTTTAAGTTTTGCTCCCGGTATTTCTTTACCTGTAACATTAACTTTGCTTATTGTAACCTTTGAAAGCTCATCGATCATGACTACCTTTTCTTCCGAAGGCTTGCCGTTGCTGATCGTAAATGATATCGCTCCTGTTATTGTATATCCGTCAGGTGCAACGCTTTCCTCAAGTGTATACTTTCCGTCAGGAAGTCCTTCAAGTACTGCCGGAGTTGTTCCTGATGTCCATGAAAGCTTATTGCCGTCATTTGTAATGGCTGTCTTTGAAGTTACCTTTGAAAGATCCTTATTATCAGTATTTGTAAGAATAAGCTTAGCACCAGGAATTTCTTCTCCTGTTACATTTTCCTTACTGATCGTTACCTTGGAAAGCTCATCGACCATGACTACCTTTTCTTCTGAAGGTTTGCCGTCCCTGATCGTAAATGTTATCGCTCCTGTTATTGTATATCCGTCAGGTGCAACACTTTCCTCAAGTGTATATGTTCCGTCAGGAAGTCCCTTAATAACAGCTGCGCTTGTTCCTGATGTCCATGAGATCGTATTTCCATCAGATTCAAGTGCTGTTTCTGATGTTGCCTTTGAAAGATCCTTTCCGTCTGTATTTGTAAGCTTAAGTTTGGCTCCCGGAATTTCTTCGCCGGTAACATTTTGTTTGCTTATAACTGTCTCAGAAAGCTCATCTCTCATTACTACAGTATTTTCACCGGTGTTTACTGTACTTTCACCAGGAAGAACAACTGTTGTTTCTGATGATTTAACTTTACCGTTTTCAATAACAAATTCAACAGCTCCTGTTATTGTGTATCCGTCAGGTGCAACGCTTTCCTCAAGTGTATACTTTCCGTCAGGAAGAGCAGTGAATTCTGTCGGCTTATCTGATGATGTCCACTGGAGTGACATTCCGTCATCAGAAACCTTTATACCGTCTGCAGCATTATTTTTAAGAGATGCAGAACTGTTTTTGGAAGGTGTGTTGAGTGTCAGTCTGAGCACAGCACCCGGAACCTCATTGCTTCCTGCTGCGTCCTGCTTACTGATCTTAACTGTTGAAGGCTTATCGAGCATCGTAACTTCGCTTCCTGAAACAGGCTTTCCGTCCTTTATCTCAAATTCAACAGTTTCTTCATTTACAGTATATCCGTCAGGTGAAGTAATTTCTGTAAGGGTATATTTTCCGTCCGGAATTCCTTTTATAACTGCCGGTGCAGCACCTGATTCAAATGAAATTTCTTTTTCAGATGTCTTTACTGTACTTTCTGAAACATTTTCAACTGTAACATTTTCAAGAGATGCTTTTTCTGTTTTCGTCGGAGAAGTCAGTGTTATCTTAAGAACTGCTCCCGGAAGTTCCTCAGTTTTGTTGATGTCCTTCTTGCTGATCGATACTTCAGAATATTCATCAACCATCTTTATGAGATTGTTTTCACTTTCCTTTACTATTCCTTCTTCAAGAACAAATGAAATTTTACCTGTGATGGTGTATCCGTCAGGAGCAACACTCTCTTCAAGTGTATACTCACCGTCAGGAAGACCTGTCAGCAGTGTCGGAGCTGTACCTGATGTCCATGTGATCTTGTTGTTCTTAACTGTTATTCCGTCTGCTTTTACATCCTTAAGGTCAGCCTTATCATCAGCTGCTGTGAGTGTAAGTTTAGCTCCCGGAATCTCATTTCCTGCAACATTTACCTTGCTGATCACAACTTCAGAAGGCTTTGGAGTTTCAAGGTCGGTCATGATTATTACGCCGTCTGAAGCTTCCTTAACCTTACCGTTTTCAATTGTAAACGGTACTGATTCAGCAATGTCATAGCCTGCCGGTGCATCGTCCTCTGTAAGAACATATTTTCCGTCAGGAAGTCCTTCAAGAACAACAGGTGTTTTTCCTGATGTCCATGTAATAGTCTTTCCGTTGACTTTGATATCTGATTCTGACTTAACATTTGCAAGTGATTTTTCACCTGTTATTGTAAGAAGTGCTCCCGGAAGTTCCTCACCGGCAATATCTCTCTTGCTGACAGTAACCTTTGAAAGCTCATCTACCATCTTTACAGGTGATGATGACGGTTTTCCGTTTTCAATCGTAAATTCTACTGCTCCTGTGATCGTATATCCGTCAGGTGCAACACTTTCTTCAAGCTTGTACTTTCCGTCCGGAAGTCCTTCAAACAATACCGGAGCTGATCCTGATGTCCATGTGATCGTATTTGCATCCTTTGTAACTGATGCTTCAGTTTTTACATTTGAAAGATCCTTGCTGTCTGTATTTGTAAGCTTAAGAACTGCTCCCGGAACTTCTTTTCCTGCAACATCCTGCTTACTGATCTTTGTTTTTGAAAGTTCATCTATCATCTTTACAGGTGATGATGACGGTTTTCCGTTTTCAATTGTAAATGTAACTGCGCCTGTAATTGTATATCCGTCAGGTGCAACACTTTCTTCAAGTGTGTATGTTCCGTCAGGAAGTCCCTTAAGTACAGTAGGTGCTGTTCCTGATGTCCATGTTACGATATTTGAATCAACAGCGATCTTGGTTTCTGATTCTGTTTTTGTAAGATCTTTTCCTTCTTTATTTGTAAGCTTGAGCTTAGCTCCCGGAATCTCATCTCCTGAAACATTCTGCTTGCTTATTACAGTTTCCGAAAGTTCATCGATCATCTTTACAGGTGATTCGGAAGGAATTCCGTTTTTAACTGTAAATGTCACTGCTCCTGTAACAGCATATCTGTCCGGTGCAACACTTTCTTCAAGAACATATGTACCGTCAGGAAGTCCTTCGAGAACTGTCGGTGTTTTTCCTGATGTCCATGATACTGTATTGTCCTTTGCTTTGATCTGTGTTTCTGAAGTTACCTTTGAAAGATCCTTGTTATCCTTACTGGTGAGCTTAAGTTCTGCACCCGGGATTTCCGATCCTGCAACATCCTGCTTGCTGATCACAGTTTTTGAAAGTTCATCGATCATTACGACCTTGCCTGACTTTGTATCAACATAGCTTTCACCAGGCTGCGGAACAGTCATTTCTGTTGTTTTGATCTTACCGTCTGAAATAATAAACTTAACAGCGCCTGTTATGGTATATCCGTCAGGTGCAACACTTTCTTCAAGTGTATATTCACCATCAGGAAGTTTCTTAAGTGTTACCGGTTTATCAGTTGAAGTCCATGTTACTGATTTTCCGGATTCTGATATAACAGCATCTTTAACGTCTATATCTTTAAGTGTTGCTCCTGATGATTTTGAAGAAGAAGTGAGTGTAAGAGTGAGCTTTGCACCCGGAATTTCCTTCGAACCTGCTGCGTCTATTTTGCTGACACTCAGTTCGGAAGGCTTGTCGAGCATCTTAACTTCTTCTGCATCAGCAAGCTTGCCGTCCTTTATCTCAAATGAGATTTTTTCTTCATTTACTGTATATCCGTCAGGTGAAGTCATTTCTGTAAGAGTATACTCTCCGTCAGGAAGTCCCTCTATTACAGCAGCTTCATTTCCTGAAGTCCATGTAATTTCAGAAATATCCATTTTTGCTCTGAACGAGCTTGCCATTTTTGCACTGAGCAGATTTGCACTTTCATTTTTTGTACTATTATCAAGTGTAAGTTTTAACTTTGCGCCCGGAAGTTCATCTGAACCGTTGACATCCTTTTTGCTGATAACGACTTTTGAAAGTTCATCAGTCATTTTTACGGTATTGTCATCTCTTCCGACTACTTTTCCGTCTTTTACAGTAAAGGAAATTTCTCCTGTTACTGTATATTTATCAGGAGCCACACTTTCTGTAAGTGTATAGTCTCCGTCAGGAAGTCCTTCAATCGAATTTGGCTTTGTGCCTGATGTCCATTCTATTGAATTTTTGCTTACCTTGTCAGATTTTATTGATGTTGAAACTGTAGAAATATCTGCATCGCCGCTGTATGAAAGCTTAAGCTTTGCGCCCGGTATTTCCTTTGAACCCGCAGCAGCCTGTTTCGAGATCATAATTGTATTTAACTCGGTATCGATCACTGAAACTGTATTGCTGTCTGTATCCTTTACGGATCCGTTCTCGATTTCAAATAATACAGGTGATGCTGTAGCATAATGTTCAGGCGCCTTTACTTCTGTTATCTGATACTTACCGTCAGGAAGTCCCTTGAATACTACAGGTTCACCATTGGTTGTCCATGATATTCTGCCACCACTTACTGCTATATCAGCGTCTGAAGAAACCAGTCCCTCAAGAGAAGCGTCCGAATCTGTTCTTTCAAGAACAAGTTCTGCTCCCTTTAACATGATGTCATTGATATCACATTTTCTTATTGTTACTTCTGAAATATCATCTTTCACAGTAACAGCATCCATGTCGGATTTTCCGTTGGTTATGTTAAATGTAACACTGTCTGCAAGTTTATATCTGTCAGGAGCTTCTGCTTCAGAAACAGTATATTTTCCGTCAGGAAGATATGTAAATGATACTGCATCATCCGTTGAAGTCCATGCGATCGTGTTTTTATCAACATGTTCAATTTCTGTATCGGAACTTACATTACTAAGATCACTGCTGCTTTCAAGAAGAAGCTTTGCTCCGGCAAGATTTCCTTCAAAGCCAAGCTTTGTTACCGAAACAACTACAGGATAATTGATCATGATCACTTTATCCTCTGTCTTTCCGTCAGTGTTTGAAAGAACTCCGTCTTTTACAGAAAAAGCAACTGTTTCTTCGCTGAGTTTATAACCGACAGGAGCAGTATTTTCAGTGAGTGTATAATCTCCGTCAGGAATTCCTCTCAGTATTGTCTCTGTATCTCCCGATACAAATGTCACGCTGTCTGCTTCTGTAACAGCACTCTTTGCACCGCCGCCCTCAACTTTTACATTTGAAAGGTCAGCTTTTTCATCAGCAGATTTTACAAGCTTAACAGTTAATTTTGCTCCGGGTACTTCCTTATTGTCACCCGTGGATCTCTTGCTGATTACTACTTCTGAATATTCATCCTTCATTTCAACTTCTGAAGTTGAAGGAACGCCTTCTTTAATGGTGAATGAAATACTTTCAGCTTTTTTGAATCCGTTCGGTGCAGTTACTTCAGTAAGAGTATATGAACCGTCAGGAAGTCCCTTTATTACTTCGGCTTCTGTTCCTGATATCCAGGTAAGCTGATTATTCTGACTGCCTTTCTTTACATTTCCTGAAGCAGACTTTGAAATGTCTTTTCCGCCGTTTTCAGTAAGTGTAAGTTCTGCACCTTCAATTTCTTTTCCTGATACATCAGTTTTCTTTATTGAAACCTCTGAAGGCTTGTCAAGCATTGTAACTGTATCATCAGTTCCGATCTTTCCGTCTTTAACCGTAAAATTAATGGATTCTGATTTTGTATATCCGTCAGGTGCTATATTTTCAGTAAGTGTATAATCACCGTCAGGAAGTCCGGTAAATACTCTTGAAGCTGTACCGGATGTCCATGTAACTGACATGTTGTCTTCATCAGCAGCTGTTACTTCTTCATCAATAACACCTGATAAATCAGCACCGCTTGTCTTTGAAGGAGTATTGAGAGTAAGTGTAAGCTGTGCTCCCTCAAGTTCATCAGTACCGTTGATATCCTTTTTGCTGATACTTATTTTTGAAAGAGTGTCAGTCATATTGACTGCCTTTTCTCCGTTTGTAAGAATACCGTCGCTTATTTCAAATTTTGTAACTGCTGTATTTATTGTGTATCCGTCAGGTGAAGATATTTCCTTAAGCTCATATTTTCCGTCAGGAAGTCCTTCAACTACAGCTTCCTCAGTTCCGGATACAAATGTAACTGAAGTTTTTGTTCTGTCAAGAACGGCTGCACTTTTGCCGTTTGATGTAACAGTAACTGAAGCAAGAGAAACTGATTCTGATTTTGTGCTTTCTGTAAGAGTGATCGTAAGCTGTGCTCCCGGAAGCTCATCTGCTCCGTTTGCAGCTTTCTTGCTTACATTAATCTTTGAAAGCTCATCCTTCATTACTATATTATTTGACTCATTGTTTACTACTTTTCCATCTTTAAGTGTGAACTGAACAGCACCTGTTACAGTATACTTATCAGGAGCAACACTTTCAGTGAGAGTATATGAACCGTCAGGAAGTCCTGTTACTATGGCAGCAGTTTTTCCTGAAGTCCATTTTATAGAATTTTTCTTGATAACAGCCTCTTCATCTGACATGGTCACTTCTCTGAGATCAGCACCATCATCGCTTGTAAGTGTAAGAACTGCACCCTCAAGTTCTTCTGTTCCGGATGCATCTGTTTTGCTTATCGATACAACTGAAGGAGCAGGTTTTTCTGCGTCTCTCATTGTAATGGTATCATTTCCGGACTGATTTGACTGATTTCCTACTGTAAATAATTTACCGTCTTTTATTTCAAAATCAATTGATTCTGTCTTCAGATAACCTTCAGGAGCAGTTGTTTCAGAAAGAACATATTTTCCGTCTGCTATTCCCTTTATCTCAACCGGTTTATCAGAAGATGTCCATGACAGTGTATTATCTGAAGGTGTTACTGATGACGGCAGTACACATCCTTCAAATTTGTATGATTCATCTGCAGCAGTCAGTGTCAGAACAGCACCTTCAAGTTCTTCTGTTCCGTTTACTGCTTTTTTACTGATGAAAATATCTGACAAATCGTTTACATAGTAAACAGTACTTGTCTCTGTATCTACTCTTGTTTCGCCGGGAGCTGCAACACCTGACGCAGCTGATTTAATTTTCCCGTCTTCAATTATAATTCCGAATTCTTTTCCGACAGAATATCCTCTCGGAGCAGAAATTTCTTTCAAAGTGTAATTACCATTCGGAATATTTCTGAATGTTGCAGGTTCAGAACCTGTAGTCCACTCAACGGCATCCGCTCTTCCTTCATAAGAAGATAACTGAACACCGGCTGAGAGGTTTTCAAGTGAATTGCTGTCATTGCTGATAAGTGCCATTACTGCACCGGAAAGGTTATTTCCTTCAGCATCTGTCTTTGCAAAATAATAATCATAATTCTTAGGCTTGAGCTTCGGCATTTTAAAAGTTGAGACACCGATCTGTATTCCTAAGGACGGAATTGAATCAGCTATAACTGCACCTGAAATATGTCCTCCTACAGGTCCTGATACTTCTGCCAGAGGTGCCAGTACAGATCCTTCAAGTGAACCTTCAAGTCCTACCTCATCTGCTTCATAAAGATTGTACAGAATATGATCATCAAGTTCCTTGTTTCTGTCATGTGTATTGCTTGCATCATGTGCTGAAACAAGTCTTTCACCGGTAGTTGTTGATTCAACGATCACACTTTTACTGTAAGGCATTTTACAGATCTTTCCGCCTATATTAAAAATATAATATGAATCAAGCGGATCTCCCGGAACATGGATCTCAAGATCATATTGTCTATCTTTGTTTGCTGTGATCTTATTCCATTCTTCTGAAGTAAGATTAATAATATTCAGTCCTTCTGTATCACTTTCAAAAACTACTACTCCTTTTTCTTCATTAAATGTAGTACTTGTTGCAGTCGGAGCATATGACTTAAGATCAGAACTGATTTTTTTCAGATTTTCAAACTCTGCATCAAAATCTATAAGATCATCGGAAATATAGACCTTTCTCCATTCATAATCACCATGAAGATCTACATTTGAACCTACTACATATATCTTGTCTCGGTTCTGGGTAATTGCGCCAAGTCTTCCTTTTCTGACTATGACTGATGCACCGTTGCCTTCATAACCGCCTCCGATATCATAGTAATCTGTGGCAAGATTTATGCTTCCGCCAACAGCAGCCCTTCCTTCGATATCACTTCTTCCATCCTGATCACTAGGAATGGTAAGATCATTTTTGGTGAAAATGGAAAAAGCACTTGCAATACCGAGAAAGCTCTCATTTTCATCAAATTCAAGCATCTGCGCTTTTTCTGATTCTTTCAGTTCCGGCTTTCCTAATTCAGCCGCCGTCGCTGCGAAAACTGAAAGGCAGTCACCCAGTGATGAAAGGATCATAAAAACTGCAGTGCAGAAACTGAAAAGTGATCTTCTGTAATTCGGTTTCCGTAATTCATTTGATTTCCCTTTCATAAAATTCCCTCCAATATAAATTATATTTATATAAACCAATATCATAATACCCTAACAATGTCTGAAAAACTGATGTTTTCATTTTCTATTTAACATAAAAAACAAACTCAAATCCCATAACCGTTACTAAATATAATTCAATACATTTCCATAACCGATACTTTCCATCAAAAGAAAAAGGTTTATGTTTCGCAGCATTATATATAGTATTATTATATCTATTTATATGTAATTAATTCTACCATATTTTTCTCACTCTTTCAATGTAATATGGCAAGCTAAGCCAAACAAAAAAAAGACACATATTTCATTAGTTTTACACAAATAAAAATAATTAAATATCTTTTTATAAAAAAACCTCAGAATTGATAATCAACTCTGAGGTTTCTGTTTTTTTATTTCTCGTATCTCTTTCTTTTTTTGTTCTTTTATTCTTCTTTATCTTTATCATTTGTTGAGAATGTATTTTTTATTTCGTTTACTATATCGTCCTTCATATTTTTCAGATCTGAATAAATATCATTTCTGACGCTTTTGTTTACCTCGCGTCTGATATCCCTTCTGATTTGCTGAGTAAAATCATTAAATGCCTGAAAAGGATCTTTTTTATCATCAGCTGCATTTTGCTGTTTATTCTTTTCAGTATTTTGTGTTTTACTCTCCTGTTTATTCTGTCCGAAAAATTCTTTGAAAGAATCTGCTATATTTTTAAATGGTTTGTTTTCTTCAGTATCAGATGGATTTTCTTCTATCTCCTCTGCTGAAGCAACTTCATCGTCATCATTCGGAAGATTTTTATAATATATTTCTTCTTTTCCGGGAACGAAAGTACATCTGGCTGATTTTACATGAAATCTGAGCTGAGTGTTTTCGTTATCCTCAGTGATAAACGGAATCTTGTAAAGTCTCCATCCATCAGTAATTTTTACCGGTTTAATATTTGAATTACTTAAAATATAAACCCTCTTGTTTTCAAAATCTCCGTTGTAAATTATCTGAAGCTGACACATGCTGTCATATTTCAGATCCAGTTTAGCCCAAAAATAAAACTCGTATCTGGTATTCGGTTTTAGTGCAAGTTGTTTTGTAGCAATCTCTGTTACTCTTTCTGATTTATTTCCAACACAGTATGCCTCAGAAAGATTATTTTCAAAATCTGTAACAAAAGTTCGCTCTGCTGATGATGATGATTCAGAACATACAGACCATTCTCTCGCATTAAAATAAATCTTTGTATCGTCCGGTACATTCTCTTTTTTATTTACATCAAACTCACCCATTTTGTTATCCTCCGCGATAAACATCTGATCATTTTTTTCTTCTGCACGATCAAATGCACTTAACATCTGAATAGTATGATCATTCAGATACTTTGCTCTTTTGTTTTTTACCAGTCCCTCAGCTCTTTTTTCATATGTCATTCCGAGCTTTCGGCCTGTGAAATCTGTTACAATAATGTTTTTTGCCATGGGTATCCTCCCCCTTGCAACTTTCTTTATATTTTTTTGTATTTTATTGTTTTTTGTTATGGGTATCATCCCCTAAATACAATTTTATTTTATCAAATTTATTTAACATTGTCAATATCGGGACAAATTATTTAATCAAAATTTAATTTATTATACTATAATTATTTTTTTACAGTTCTCAAGTTGTTTTTTCCACTTGTTATTTGTTTTGAATTATGATATGATTATATATGGTGTTGTCCGATATTTCTTCGGATATATTTATTTACTGAAAGGAAAATTTAATATATGAAACTTGGTATGGTTGGACTTCCTAACGTAGGAAAAAGCACATTGTTCAATGCACTCACAAATGCCGGTGCAGAATCCGCAAACTATCCGTTCTGTACTATTGATAAAAACGTCGGAATAGTATCTGTTCCTGACGAACGACTTGATGTTCTCGCAAAAATGTACGATCCTGACAAATTTACTCCTGCAACTCTTGAATTTGTTGATATTGCAGGTCTTGTAAAAGGTGCATCAAAGGGCGAAGGACTCGGAAACAAATTCCTTGCAGATATACGTGAAGTTGACGCTATCGTTCATGTTGTCAGATGCTTTGAAAGTATGGATATTATTCATGTTGACGGTTCTATAAACCCTGCTCGTGATATAGAAACAATCAATCTCGAACTTATTTTTTCAGACATCGAAATGGTTGACAGAAGACTTGACAAAGCAAAGAAAATGATCAAAGGCGATAAAAAATATCAGGCAGAAATTGATTATTTCTCAGGTCTTAAGGAACATCTCGAAAGCGGAAAGCCTGCCCGTTCATATCCGACAAATGAAGACGAAATGGAAATGCTGAAAACCACTCCGCTTCTTTCAGCAAAACCTGTTATATACGCAGCAAATCTCAGCGACAAGGATTTTACTAACAATATTGATACAAATGAGCACTACAAAACAGTTTGTAAAATTGCAGAAGAAGAACACTCCGCAATTTTCCCGATCTGTGCTCAGATAGAAGCAGAAATATCAGACATGGACAGTGAAGATAAAGAAATGTTCCTGTCTGACCTTGGTCTTGAAGAATCCGGTCTTAACAGAATTATTAAAGCAGGCTATTCTCTTCTCGGACTCATCTCATACCTTACAGCAGGAAAACAGGAAGTTCGTGCATGGACAATCACCAAAGGTACAAAAGCTCCTCAGGCAGCCGGAAAAATTCATACAGACTTTGAAAAAGGCTTCATAAGAGCTGAAGTAATCTCATTTGATGATCTGGTAAAATGCGGCTCAATGGCAAATGCAAAAGAAAAAGGACTTGTCAGACTTGAAGGAAAAGAATACGTCATGAATGACGGAGACATTGTACTTTTCAGATTTAACGTTTAATAAAATTTATCAGTATAAAAAGTGAAGGCAGAACCTGTTTATTTCAGGCTCTGCCTTATTTTTATGATTTTTCTTCCGCAGATTTTGATTCAGATGCTACGTTATCATCTTTTTTCATTTGTTCTTTGATTTTATACATTTCTTCATCTGCTCGCTTTATAATATTTGAAATATCAGGAATTTCTCCGTCTTCGATCGTATTGTAGGTCGAATAACCAACAGCAACGTCAAAAGGATACTCCTTGCTTATTTCCTTTTCTTTTCTGATTTCCATATTTATTTCAGCTCTTATATTTTTCACTGAAATAACTACAAATTCGTCGCCGCCGATTCTGTATACCTTATTTTCACGATTTGAACCACAGGCTCTCAACAAAAGTGATGCACATCTGATTATAGCATCGTCTCCGAAACTGTGTCCGAAATTATCGTTAATGTACTTCAGATGATTCAGATCACAAACTGCAAAATAAAGACCCACACATTTTTCAGGATGCTGTTCATATTCTTTAAGAATTTCTTCATATGTGTTTCTGTTATAGGCATTTGTCATTGAATCTATTTTTGAACTTTTAATCTTTTCAGTCGATTTCAGACGTTTTTTGGCAATAATAATCGCAAAAACAGCGATAACAGCAAATATTAAAACACCAATCAGTGTCTTTGTAATTACCTGTACTTTATAAGTGTCTTCTCTGCAGATATCAATATCGTCAATGTAAAATGAAACTGCATTATCCCCTTCAATATTGTCATCTGTTGAACTGATAACACAATTTACATTCTTTTGCTTCTCCGGAATTGTAAACGAGCCCTGGACTTTACACCATTTTCCTTTTTTTACAGTTCCGTGTCCGATATCGCTGTAAACTTTTTTACCTTCCTTCAGTGTCTCTGCCTTTATATAAAACTCATGTGTTTTAGGTGCGTCTTCACCATCATATCTGATATAGCAGGAATAATGATAATTTGCACCCTTCTCCAGCATATTCAAAAACAATGATACTCCGCTTTTCGAGCTTTCTCTGCTGTCTACATAAAGTGAATATGAGCCCTTCTTTGAAAATTCATCTGTTCGTACAAGTCTGGCTCCGTCCTTGGAAACCCAAAGATCATTGTCTTTTTCAAAACTGCTGACAAATCTCTCAACATTGTGCAGTTCGTTGTCTGATGAGGTAATTATTTCGGCATCAGTTGTAAACGATACATTGTCAAGAGAAAAGCTGGAAAGCTCAGGACCTGTTATCGAAATGCTCAAAGTCTGAGTATCATCATTCAGATTTAATTCTGATGCAAATCCGACCCATTCATTTGAAAATATTGTAATCTTGTCAATTACATCAGTTTTTTCCATTCCATTTGAATTCTGCGTTATCTGAGATACAACAAACGTCTGAAGTTTATCCTCAGAACCTGCAAAATAAAGATATCCGGTAAAGTAAAAATTGCCTTTCCATGACGGATCATAATATGGCTGAAGCGATACAGAACAGCCGCCTTTTTCAGCATGTCCGTTTCTTACTTTCAGATAATTGCCTGTCTTCGGATCGTTGCCGAGCAGCAGCTTACTAACCCCGTTGTCTCTCCATGTATCAAAATTATTATTCTCAAAATCCCATGTTACAATTGGATTTCCGTAATTAGCAGGATCCTTTGGCTCATATGTCGTTTCAACAAGTTTTTTCAAAACAAAATCATCAACATATTCATTACAGTCAGCCTGACCGGGATCAACATATAATTCAACTGCAGAATAATCGGCAAGCATCCAGAATTCACCTGAAAGCTCAACCCATTCATTTGGTTTAATGCTGTTCTTGTTATCAATGTTAACATATTTTGCGGAACCGTCTTTGATAACCTTAAGAACCAGCTTCATATTCAGATTCTGACTATAATCATGTTTTGCAAAAATCGATATTTGATAATTGTATCTCGGCTCCATATACTTTGATATATCACAGCCCGGACTCATCCATCCTTCACTTCTGTTCGAAACCTTAAGACAGCTTTTTCCGCTGTGACTGTCAGAAGAATCTATTTCTGCTTTTATACCGGATGCTATTCCTTTCGGATCAGTATCTCCGAATGCATACCATTCATGGTCTGAAAGAATACTTTCATCTTCAAAACCACATGCATTTGCTATTTCGACATAAGCTTCCTCTTCTTCTGCAAAAACTGCAGTACCCGGATTTGCAATAAATAACAGAACAGATAATAATATAGTAAATATTTTCAAAAACATCCGGCTCATTTAATTCACCCCTCTAAAGCCAATCCTCTTTATACAATAAGCCCAATATACATATTTATACATCTTTATTATATCACACATACTATTATTTGTCTATATACACAGTAAACGAATTTAATTACAGCTTTTTTATTATCAATTATAACAACACAGAGGATATCCCCCGCCTCTATAGCAATGTCATCAACTTAAAGGAAGTCAAATTTGTCGCTTAATTATATAAGTAACAATAATCTAATAAAAGCAACATAATTTTACGTCCCCTGATAAGGGGAAGAGGG
>JAZQPR010000060.1:0-6741 GCA_045628605.1 Oscillospiraceae bacterium | reverse complement strand
GGGTTTTTTACTTTACAAGCCATTCAAGAGGTCTGCATGTGAAATAAAAACATATGAATCCGATGAGAAGAACTGCAAATATAACGGAACAAAGAACAAGATGATTTTTGTTGAGGGATGCATATTGTTTTTTTTCAGAAGAAGAACTGTACTCTTCGAAATTTTGAATCATAATATTTTTGACCTCATCTGAATATTTTTGTTTTTTACCGGCTTTTATTTTGCAGAAAGGTACTATTATTCCTTTTTGAAATACTTTGATCAGATTTTCTTCATTGTCTTCCTTTTTCCCGAAAATATACAAACATTTTTCAGCATCAAACAAACCGTTTATTCCAAAAATATGTTTTTCTGAAACATAAACCGGCATAAAAATGATCTCAAGATACATGAACAAACCTGAAAGCCAGCAGACAGCAGCACAAAAATATAAAATTACTCTTGAAGCATTTTTTTCAGGAGTTTGTGAAAGAGCTGAAATAAACTGACTGAAATATAAAAAACAGTTTAATGCCGAAATTACAACCCAGAATATACTTAGTTTATTTTTGACAGTTCGGACTTTTACATATTTTTCCGGACTCTTTTTTATTTTAATAAAATTATATGTGTATGAAATAACGCCTGTCAATAAAATACTCAGCATCATCAATGTAATAACAACCAGAATGATCTGAAATATGCCCATATTTTTTCCTCCGTTAAATCTGAAAAGTGTTTTGAAGGTATCCGCTCCGTCTGAAAAAGCAAGTTCTGTCACCTTCGTCTTTACAATTTTATTATATCACTTTATTTGCTCTTTTTTCAATATATACAATCAGTAATTCGTGTAAAATGGAGCATTTGCGTGTTTTGGCATAACGTTTCATCATACTTTAAAAAAGATATTTATTCTTTTCTGACATAAAATAAGATCGCTCATCCATACTTCATAACTCTGATATTATAGTCAAAATTATATAACAGTTATAGATGCTATTGTTTTTTCGACATCGTTTTGCAATATTTATTGTTTATTCTATTCACATATGATAAAATAAATTCAAATGATAAAATCATTTTGTAGGATTGTTGTATTATTTAATTTTTGAAAGGAAGTTAAAAATGAGAAAACAAATATTGTTTATGTCAGCACTTGCACTGACTGTTGCAGCAGCTGCTGTTTCATCTACTTCAACTGAAAAAATCTGCAAGGCAGAAAACCCGATAGCTCAGACTGCATTTACTCCTGATCCGGCTCCGGTAGTATTCGGAGACACTCTCTATGTCTATACCGGGCGCGACAGAGAAGGAAACAACGACTTTTACTATATGACCGGATATCAGGTATTTTCAACTACTGATATGAAAAACTGGGTAAACCACGGATGCATCATGGAGGACAGTGATTTTTCATGGGGCAAAAAAGACTCAGCATGGGCTTCCCAGTGTATTGAAAGAAACGGAAAATATTATTTCTACGTTACCATGGAATGTTCATCAGGCGGCGGACGCGGAATCGGTGTTGCTGTTGCTGATTCACCTACAGGACCTTTTAAGGATGCACTCGGAAAACCGCTGGTCGGTCCTGACTGGGACTTTATAGATCCGACAGTAATAATAGATGATGACGGACAGGCTTGGCTCATGTTCGGAAATCCTTCGTGCTACTATGTAAAGCTTAACGAGGATATGATCAGTACAAACGGACAGATAGGAAAATTTGATATGAGCCAGGGTGCTTTCGGTCCAAGCTCACGAGGCGGCTCGTCATATGGTGAAGGTCCGTGGATCTATAAAAGGAATGATCTTTACTATCTTGTATATGCCGCATTTTACGGTTCAGACGGAAACGAAAGCATGGGTTATTCTACGGCTCCGTCAATAACAGGACCGTGGACATATAAAGGACAGATAATGAAGACTCACAACTGCTTTACTACACACGGAGGCATTATCGAATACAAGGATCATGCATATATGTTCTATCATAAAAACGGACTTCAGGGAGGCGGTACATTCAACAGAAGTGCCTGCGTTGAAGAATTTGAATTTGGTGCAGACGGCTCAATTCCGCTCCTCTCACCTTCCGATTCAGGTCCGAAACAGCTTGAAGCTTTGAATCCTTACAAAAAAACAGAAGCCGAGACTATCTGCTGGAGTGAAGGCATCAAAGTTGAAAGTGCCTCTGAGGGATGCACAAACCTTGCATTTATTGAAGACGGAGACTATGTAATGGTAAGCGGAGTTGATTTCGGAAAAGGTGCCGATTCATTTACTGCAAGCGTTGCATCTGAAGGAGACGGAGGAAAAATCGAGATACACCTCGACAAAAAAGACGGCACCCTTATAGGAACATGTGACGTTTCACCTACATCAGGATGGCAGGATTATGTAACAGCCAACTGTGATATCAGCGGTGCTGAAGGTGAGCATGACGTTTACTTTGTTTTCAAAGGCGGCAGCAGCTATCTGTTCAATGTTGACTGGTGGCAGTTTAGTTCACCTTATTTTTCAGAAACAGACGAGCCTGTTGATGACACACCGGTCGAATATACAACCGCTGACATAAACTCAGACGGTACTATCAACATATCTGATCTTTGTCTGCTGAAATACGGTCTTCTTGAACAAAGCTTTGATTCAAAAGCTGCAGCTCTTGCAGCCGACATCAATAACGACGGTGTTGTAAACGCTGAAGACTTGGCTACTCTCTGCAATTACTTCCTTGGAATTTCTTCACTTTAATAACAACACAGAGGATATCCCCCGCCTCTGCTTGTTAAAAGCAGAGCTTTGAATAAATTACAATATCTATGAAAATAAAACAGGTACAGAACATATTTTTTATGTCTGTACCTGTTTTGTTTTATTATTTTTTCGAAAATAAGATCCATATCAAAACAAGGATCACCGCAATTATCAAAGCTGCAATAACAAGACCTGCCTTTGACTTCTGCTTTCCTTTTTTGTTTTTCGAAAAATGTCTTTTGTGTGCAAGCGGATCTTTTTTCTTCAGAACTTTTTTATAAAAGTCCTTTATCCACTTAATATCCTCACTTTCAACATCCGAACCGTTCACAGACATCTCTCCGTGAGCGATCTCGTTTCTGATATGTCTGTATTTTTTCAGATTTTTCAGCGTACTCTCCCACTCCGGATCTTTGCTTATTTTTGCAGATGAATGCGCTGTCATTTCATCAATATAATGAGTGATCCCGTTTTTCTCTCCGAAAATTTCGGAGCAAAGCCTGTCAAGCTCTTTGTATTCTTCAAAAAATCTGGAATTTTTAACGTTCATAATAACAAATTCACCTCTTTATCTATCATAACAGAGAAATTTGTTTTAATCAAGAGATTTTCCCTAACCTGTAAATGGCAGTAAAAAAACTATGCGCCCGCAAAAAATACAGACACATAGTTTTTTAAAGTATATATATGAAAAAAGTATCGGCTGAAAATTATTTTCCAACGTAGATCTGCTGTGAATCACCGGTTACCGGAAGTGCTTTTGCACCTGTTACGGTACCGCCGACTGTAACTGTACCTTCTGAAACCGTTTTGCTTCCGACACTTACCTGTGTAGCTGCTTTTCCTGCCTCAAATGATACGATAACATTTCCGGAAGCGTCTTTTACTGTGATCCTGTCACCCTTTGAAGCACTTACCTTCGATGTAAATGCAGGATCAAAGCCTTCGCTTTGTCCGCCAAAGCCCATGCCTCGTCCGCCGCCGCTCAGTTCAATGTATGTTCCTGAAACAAATCTCTTTGTTCCGTCACAGTCATATGCTTCGTTTCCGTTTGATATAGCTATTGCGCCGTCTATAGTGATATCTCCGTTGGAGTCAAATCCGTCATGGTCGCCGTCAGCTGAACTTACAAAAGCAAGTCCTCCAAGCAGATTCAGAGAATAATCTCCGCCGCCTCCGCCCGGAAATCCGCCTCCGCCCGGATTCCAGCCGCCCGGATTCCAGCCGCCCTGATCCCAGCCGCCGGGACCTCCCATTCCTGAACCGTCAGCACCGCCTGCAGCGTTAAATCCGTCATCATCTGAATATACGATAACTGTTCCGCTGTTCTGGGTTATATTGATTCCTTCAACGCCTTCGTAACACTTAGGAATATAGATCATTACATCATCATATGTATCAGCTGTTCCTTCACCGATCACAAGATCAGCATCGGAATGAAGACCGTCATCTGCAGATTTAAGTTCAAGTACTCCTCCGGTTATGGTTATATTTCCTGCCGAATGGATACAGTCATCTGAAGAATCTATTATTATATTTCCACCGGTAATATCTATGTCACCCATGGACTTGATACCCTTTGCACTCAGATCTTCCGGCACTTTATTCGGATTTCCGTCCGACATAAAGAATCCGCCTCTCTGATTTGTCTGCTGTGTCTGGGATGAACTGCTCTGATAAGCTGAGCCCTGATATGTATAAATATCAATATCTCCGCCCCTGATAGCAACAGCCTGGCCCTGAATTCCGTCAGAGAATGATGTCACTGTGACTGTTCCGCCGTTAATGGTTACTTTGCCTTTTCCCTCATCAGTATCATTTGTCGACTTGATTCCGTCGCCTGACTCTGAATTTACTGTCAGAGAAAGATTTGAATAATCTTCATCGTCAGCGTCACCTATCTTTACGCTGTCTTTTCCCTTGATACCGTCTTCCTTGGCATTTACAGTGATATTTCCGTTAAATATTTTCAGAGAATCCTTGCAGACAATTCCGTCTGAACAGTTTCCGTTTACTGTAAGCTTTCCTTTTCCCTTTATTTTAAGATCGTCCTTTGAATATACGGCACCGCTTTTTTCATCAGCGTTAGTATATTCAGTTCCGTCTGAAATTACATTTTCAGTACCCTTCCTGACTGTAATTACACATTCGTCATCTATGCTTTCGATATAGACAGGTGAATTATTTTCTGAACAGATCTCTGCACCTTCAAGTGAAAGTTCAACTTTTCCGTCAGGATATTTCTCCTTGTCAACATTTACAACTATCTGACCGTCATTCAGCTTTCCTGAAATACTGTATGTTCCCGGAGCTGAAACTGTGATAACACCGTTCTTTACCGATGCACCCTCTCCGCTTATTTTTGCTGTATTATCCTGAAGAGTAATTACTGTTGCTTCAGTTTTCTCTGAATCTTTATCTGAAGAAGAATCTGTATTTATAAGTTTGCTCTTCAGATATATCCCGTCTATGATATTTATCTTTCCGTCACCGTTAAGATCAGCAGCTGCTGAATCAAGGGTACTGTTTTTGCCAAGAAGATAATTTATCATCAGTGAAGCATCAGCTGCATTTACTGTTCCGTCTTTGTTGACGTCGCCTATAAGAACATCATCAGCACTGACATTTTTATCCTGATCAAAACCGAATGATCCGCCGTATGAAGCACCAAGTGAAAGTGCAAGAACAACGCATACTGCTGTTTTTATTTTTTTGCCTGATTTATTCAAAAAAACCACTTCTTTCCTAAAACAAAACGCTCATTTTACTGAGCAGAATGACGTTTTTTCATCTTTACTCATATAATTTCAGTATACAATGTTTTTCTGAAACAAAGCTGAAAAAAATCGTTCATTATTTGATGTATTGTGACTATTTTGCGAATATTGACTGAAATTTATTTGTATGGTAAAATATAATCAAATTTATTTGTCTGACAGCCTTTAAATAACAGATATTCGCTAAGGCTGCTGACAGAAAAATCCGAAAAAAACAGCTGAACATTTCTGCGCTAAGGAAAATTGAACTTTAAAGAATATCCTTCAGGCAGGAGGTATCAGCTTTGATAATATAATATAACCGGGGAGAATAAAAAAGATGAAATATTTTATTGATGAAAGTACCAAAAAACAGCGCGGCGGCTCCTGCTATTTTGAATTTCAGAAGGGTGAATCAGATGAAGTCTGGAGAGAAGATTCTGTTTTACTGCATGTCGATATTTTTGATGATATGAATCTGTACACATTCTTTAAGGAAGGACTGGGAAGCTTCAACTATTACGGCATAACAGAAATATCAGCTGAACAATGGAATACCCTTTACGAGCTTGCACTTTCAAAAGGCGGCAAAACGGCAGAGCTTTTTTCTGAACTACACGAATGGGCTGAGGAATGCTTCAAAGATAATGAGGTAATGGTAGTTTCGGGAATTTAAATAAAATAAATAAAACTGTCAGGAATTTTAACATTTTATAATTCCTGACAGTTTTTATTTTCAAAGCTCTGCGTTGTTATAGTGCTCCTTTGAATGTTTGATAATATTTCCGTTCCTTTTGATGATCTCTTGAATTTCTCAGGAGTTTTTCAAAAATTTTATTTTCTGAAGCTTATCTGCTTCAACATCATAAAAATATCCGTCGCCAAGTTCGCATTTTGCATACTCTTCTTTAAGATATTTTACATCCATATTTCCAAATATCGTTTTCTGTCCTCGCTCACCTGCAAATTCATATTTGTTTATCATAACCGTCTCATGTTCAGCAGAGATCTCGTTGCAAATATCACTGAGCTGCTCTCGCAAATTCCTGTTTTGTTTATTAGCACTTCACTCGCACTGCGGGATACTATATCTGATTTAATATCCCATGAATGTGGTATTTCGTCTCTGACAAATCTGTATGCATTTTCAGTATATTTCAGATCCGAATCAGAATTTTGCTTAAGTTCACGTACCTTCATCTGAATAACCGGATTGGTAAAATCAATACATTCTGTTTCCAAAAGATAATCCTTA
>JAZQPR010000059.1:0-6404 GCA_045628605.1 Oscillospiraceae bacterium | reverse complement strand
TTCTCCTTTGTTTTTTTGTTGTTTAGCGATTTCAATTATAACAAATTTGAAGCTCTTTTTCTATACTCTGACTTCACTTTTTAAGTGAAAAAATAGAAAACTTTTTAAATTACGCAATTATGTGGCTACGAATATCTTTTGTGAGTCATGGTGAATAATTCAGGTATATTTTTTTGTCAAATTACAAATCTGTAATTTTTCATGACTCTGATTTTTCATATGCTACAATATAATCGTCAGATATACTGTATGTATTATTCTGATAAATTATCTGAAAGGAAATATCTATTATGGGAAAAAAACTAATAAAAATTACAGCAGCCGGCATATTTGCCTTAATTGCTGTCGGAAGCAGTACACTCCCGGAAATCAATGAAATGCCTCTGCTCTCAGTACCTCCTCTTACAGCATACGCCGGTGATAATTGTTGTTCATACGACTCTGACAGCAGGGTTCTGACATTAAGCGGAAAGCTTGTGAAGAGTGAAATTTCTTTTTACAACCAAACTAATAAAGATGTCAAAACTATCATTATTACTCCCGGCACAGTATTTCCTGAAGACTGCGATAGGTTATTTATAGATTTCACTAATTTGGAAAATTTCATCGGTCTTGAAAATGCTGATACAAGCAACGTAAAAAATATGAGTTTCATGTTTGCTGGGAATCAAAAACTTAAAACTCTCGACCTAACCACTTTTAACACTTCAAACGTTACAACTATGGAAGGTATGTTCCAGGCGTGCAGTGAATTACAAACTATTTATGTCGGTACGAAATGGAATACTGATAAAGTTACAGCAAGTAATGACATGTTTCTTGGGGATATAAACCTAAAAGGCGGATGCGGAACATCCTATATAAAACTATTTATTAATGAGGATAAAATGCAATTAGCCAAACGTATTGACGCTCCCTATGCTCAGGGACTTCTGACTGATTCACACTATACCGCCGAGCCTGCAAGCGATACTGCTTATATTTATGGTACCATGAATAAAAATGCTGCCAGCCTGTTAAGTAATTTTAAAAATATTATTGCGTTAAATGATACCGTTTTGTCCGGCGACTGTTCAGAAATGTTCAGCGATATGAACGCAGAAACAATTGATCTGTCAAAAGCAAAACAAACATCAAATGCAACAAATATGAATTCAATGTTTAAAAACTGCAAAAATCTGAAATCTCTGGATATCAGCAGTTTAAATACCGATTACGTAACCGACATGGGTTCCATGTTCGAAAACTGCAGTCAGTTAAACACTATAGATATCTCAGGTTTTGATACCGGGAAAGTAACCAATATGAGTTCAATGTTCAAAAACTGCAGCAATCTTTCCGAACTTGATCTCAGCAATTTTTATATTTCCGATGTCGCTAATCTTGACTCTGTTTTTGAGGGTTGCAGCAGTCTGACGTCACTTGATCTCAGAGGATTCAATACCCGTAATTCTACAAGTCTTCAGCGTATGTTCAGAGGATGCTCAAGCCTTTCAAGCCTTGTTCTGGGCGATGATTTTGTAACAACAAACGTTGAAAATATGTGGGGTGTTTTCGAAAATTGTTCTTCACTTCAGTCAATTCCTCTGAAAGAGCACTTTATTACGTCAAAATGTAATACAATGAATTCTATGTTCTGTGGATGTTCAAGCCTTACTGAACTGGATCTTAGTGAATTTAATACTGAAAACGTGACAAATATGGGAAATATGTTCTATGGATGTTCAAACCTTACTGAACTGGGTCTTAGTAAATTTAATACTGAAAACGTCACCATCATGGACAGTATGTTCGAAGGCTGCTCCGGTCTTTCTGAGCTGGATCTCAGAAATTTCAGTATGGAAAAAGCAACCTTTCCGTTGAATATTTTCAAATCATGTTCAGGTCTTAAAACGATCACTGTATCTCAAAGCTGGAACATATCAAGCTTCTGCGAATTATTTGAGGGCTGTACTTCTCTTGTCGGCGGCAACGGCACAACATATAACAGCAATAATGTATCCGGTTATTACGCATTCGTAGATACACCGACAAAACCTGGTTATTTCACCACAGATAAAACATTTTATGAAAAAGATAAAGACAAAGAAAGCGGCATTCTGTATCTGGCAGGTAATTTTTCCAAAGAAGAGGTTCGCGATATTTTACACTTTTCACCGGCAATTCACTCTGTTTATGCTCTCGAAGGAGCTGTTTTCCCGCCAGATTGTGGAACTATGTTCTCAATCTTCACTGCTTCAACAATTGACCTTTCCAATGCTGATATGTCAAAAATAAACGATTCAACAGAAATGTTCAAGTATGCATCAGTGGAAACCTTAACGCTTCCGCGTTCCCTTGATGCGCTCGGAGAAGATGCCACTTTTGGCTGTTCAAATCTCAAATATGTTAATTATACAGGAACAAAAGCCCAGTGGATGCAGACCGTGATCGCAGAGGGAAATGAGTCGTTAAACGATGCAGAAAAAATATATAACTACAACAAAGTTAAAGCTGCAGCCCTTGCTCTTGACGGAACATTAAAGGTACATATACGTTTCAACGGCAGTATTGCAAATTCGGATAACTGGACTATCAACGGAAAAAAATTCTCCTTGAACAGTGAAAACATAGCTGTTTACGAAGTTGCAGCCAAAGATTTTAACGGTGACATCAATATCTGCCAGAACGGCGACTCAGTTGCATCTTTCAGTATTGGAAAAATGATCAATGTATATAAATCAAGCTCTAACAAAAACATTGCAGTCCTTGCAGACCGTCTCGAAAAATACTGTTCTGCTGCAAATGCATACTTTAACGGCGGCACTGTTGCGGATTATTCCGGTCTGTGGGATGAAGTAAAAAATGAAATAAACCAAAAAATTGCTGACGCTGAAGCTGCAGCTGAAGCTGATCCCGATAGAGCTTATATACTTACAGATCAAAATTCTTATATGAAGGCAACGGAAAAAGAGGATTGCTACTACGGCTCTTCACTTCTTCTGAAATCCGGTACGGTTCTCCGTCATTATTATACTAAACAGATCAGCAATTCAATTCAGAAAGATGATTTATATTATATTGACCAGGTTTATCCGGCAACTCTTTATGCAAAGAGAAAAGATCAGTTTCCTACCTACTCTGTAAACGACTATATCTATACTGTCCTTTCAAAAGATGATGCAGACACAAATCTCAAAAACCTCTGTACTGCACTCTACTATTACGGAAGCGCAGCAGAATTCTACTATTACACAAAGGAAACAACAGCATATCCGGGTTCTTAAAAATTTTTATAAAACAAGATATGACATTTGATAATAAAAATGTCATCACAGCATAAAACAATGAAAAGGATATCCATCGCCTCTGCAAGTTCAAAACAGGCTTTGAATATCAAAATACTGAAAATGCCCTCTCAGAATAATGAGAGGGCATTTTTATGTTTTTAAACAAGAATGTTCATCATATTTTCGCTCAGAAATTAAAAAAAATCTGAAAAAATAAAAAAATTTTAATATTTTAATCCGTATCCTTTTTCAAATCTGCAGTTACCCGTTCCGATCTGATCCACACTGTTATACCATGGAGAAGGGAGCGTTCCTTTGAAGTTTTCCTTTCCACACAGAACATCTGCAACACCCTGTCCTTCCGAACCCGGAAGATAGCACATTACAACGCTGTCCCAGCTGTTAAGATCTTCTTCATTCAGAAATACATTTCTTCCTGCAACTATACATGTAATAACAGGCTTGCCGAGAGCTCTGACATCGTCACATGCTTCTGCATTTTCCTTCAGTGCAGAGGAACCGTACAGAGACGGATCGTCTGTATCGCTGCCTGTCATTTCTCCGACCACAAGAAGAACAACGTCAGCACTTCCCGCATCGTTTTTATCCGTAATAATATTTATTCCGAATTCTTCTGCCCTGTTTTCAAAACCTTCCAGAATCGTTGTGACTCCTGCAAAATCATTTTCACTGATCCCGGAAGAGCTGTTGCCTGAGGCACCGCACTGAACCTTCGCATTGTCACATGCAGGTCCTGTTATATACACTGATGTGCCTTTTTTCAAAGGCAGTGTATCGCTGTCATTTTTCAAAAGAACAAGACTTTCTTCAACAAGCTTTTCTGCAATTTCACGGTATTCAGACGAACCCGGCTTTGACTGGCTGTTTTCTCTTTTTTCCTGGAACGGATCTTCAAACAGACCTTTGTCCATTTTTACCTGTATTATTCTTCTGACAGCATCATCGACCCTTTGCTGTGTTATTTTTCCGCTGCCTACAGCATCGACTATGATCTTGGCTGCCTCATCATATTTTTCAGTAAGCATCATCATGTCTATTCCTGAGTTAACAGTATTGATTATCTGTTCTCTGTAGGTTGATCCTTTGAAATACCTTGCTGCATCCCAGTCACTCACCACGATGCCTTCAAATCCCATTTCATCTTTAAGTATGCTTATAAACGTTTCAGTTTCGATGGTTTTTTCACTCTTTAAAGAATCGCGGCTTATCATAACTGACTGAACACCTGCATCGACCTGAGTCTGAAAAATACTGATCATTTCAGGATCAATGTTTTCATTTTGATCTGCCGAACCGGAAATGTCGATGTTTGTCTTTCCGGCATTACTCATCGGATCTCCGAAATAGTATTTTGCACACGCTGCAGCACCGCCTTCTTCAAGACCCATTGTATATGACGAACTTAATGATTTTACTATTTCCGGATCAGAACTGAAGCATTCGTAAGTATTTCCCCATCTCGGGTCATCCGAATATGAAACACACGGTGAATAATTCCAGAGAATATGGCACATTGTCCCTTCATCGGCAGCAGCAAGTCCTGCCTTATATACAAGCTGAGGATCATTTGCTGCACCAAGTCCGATGTTATGAGGAAAGATCACAGATTCATGACAGTAATCCACATCACCGACGGAATCCAGTCCGAACAAAAACGGTATTCCTGAATCCGATTTTACAGCTGATTTCTGAAATTCATCAAGTGCTGTTCTGTACAGATAATAATTTATATTGTTGTACTCAGCAGCAACTCCGCCGTAATCCCTGAGAAGCATTGAGTATGAGTCAATTTCATTCAGACCGGGCTCTATCATCTGATATGCCTTTTGTTCAAGTGTCAGAGATGCCATGATCTCTTCAGCTGTCATTGTTGAATATTCCGACGTATTCCCATTTTTCTGATGGGATGAATCAGTGTCACTCAGCGATGTTCTCGGCTCAGCCTGTGAATTTGACAGTATCGAATTATCGCCCTTTTCTTCCTTTGTTATATCCACTGAACCGTTTTTCAGTAAAAACGACAGTGAAACTGCAAATACTGCACAGGCACACGCCGCCAGCACTGCAACTTTTTTCCAGTTGGTCTTTGCTTTTATTACCGGATTATCAAGAGCTTTGTCGATATATTTTTGCGGAATATCTCCAAGATCATAAAGAAGCTTTTCATTTTTTTTCATATATTTTTCTCCTCAATAAAGACCCTTTTTTTCAAGAAATTCTTTCAGAGCTTTTCTTTGTCTGTATAATGTTACCCTGACGTAGTTGACACTCATGTTTCTGATATCAGCTATCTCATTTTCATCCATGATGTACCAGTACCTGAGAACAAAAACATTCCTTTTATCTTCATCCATCTGATCAAGAAACTCTTTGATTGCCTCTGATATTTCGTTTCTGTCTGAAAAAGCTTCAACATCTGCTGTCATATCAACGCATTCTTCAAGTTCATCCAGAACATCACTCACAACATTTGAATGTCTTTTTTGTCTGTTCTTTTTTTCATACATATGAAGAGCTTTGTTCCGGGCCACTTTTCCAACAAAAGCTTTAAAAAACTTCGGAATGTTAGGGGGAATGGCAGACCACAGACTTAGATATGTATCATTTAAACATTCTTCAACTTCTCCGTCATCTCGCAAAATACTGTATGTGACCATTTTACAGAATGATCCGTACTTTTTCGAGGTCTCTTCGATCGCCTTTTCAGAACGCTCAACATACAGCTTTACTATATCCTCGTCATGCATACTTTTCCTCCTGTTCAGATTTTAAAAATACTCTCAATAATATTTGACCGTATCCGGAGATAAATATTACAAAAAACAAAAAATTCGTTTGGTATTTCCAAATAAAATTATAGCACACTGCAATTAATTCGGCAATTACAAAACAGGTATTTTTTCCTCTGAAAACAAGTTAGCAGCTTTTTTTCCGTTCAGCACTTCCTGATTTATGAAAAAACGAAGAAATGAATATAACAACACAGAGGATATCCCCCGCCTCTATAGCAATGTCATCAACTTAAAGGAAGTCAAATTTGTCGCTTAATTATATAAGTAACAATAATCTAATAAAAGCAACATAATTTTACGTCCCCTGATAAGGGGAAGAGGG
>JAZQPR010000058.1:0-3047 GCA_045628605.1 Oscillospiraceae bacterium | reverse complement strand
ATAACCTCTCAGTCAGCTTCGCTGACAGCTCTCCTTAAAAGGAGAGCCATTATTCCCACTATTTCAAACTTTTACCAAACAGTAAACTTAAATCCAAGCGCAGTAAAAGCCTCTCCTTTTAAGGAGAGGTGGCACGCGCCAGCGTGACGGAGAGGTAGAAAAGTTAGCAGAAGTAGTAATCAAAACAAAAATGTAGAAAAACCGAAAGGAACAAAAAATGCCCCACATAGACCGCAACGAAAACTTATTACCTAATGCCAGACGACTTCGACATGAAATGACACGTCACGAACGTCATCTCTGGTATGATTTTCTTAAAGATTACCCTGCTCATATCTATAAACAGCGTATAATCGGTAATTACATAGCAGATTTTTACTGCCCTTCAGCAAATCTTGTTATCGAACTTGACGGCAATCAGCACTATACCGCCGAAGGCATGGATAAAAAGAATAATAGATAAAATATATGTACAAAAAGATTTTTTTATTACTTAATCCAAAAGAATTACAGCCTTTGGACCTTTGGAAAGAATTAAAGGTAATCAATAAAATCGATGCAATTAAAATGATAAAAAACAGTTTGTCAGATGATTTTTATTTAGGCGTTTTATTGACAAGGTAAATAACAACTTTTTTATAAATCAGAAGTCAAAAAAATAAGAAACACAGCAAAAAATAAACGATCAAATTGAGACAGATGTTTAATAACTGAATGGCACGAGCAGAAATTAATGCTGGATTAGATCAAAACCGCAGCGCATGTTCTTTGCATATCGTTAAGAAAAATAAAAAGCATAAATATTATATTGAAAAATTCGCAAAATATGACAAAAAAACTGAAAGAATTTGCATATTCTTTCAGTTTTTTAATTATCCGGTTATTCAGATATTTCCGATCAGATTAATTTTATTCCAGCGAATAAGTATTTTTTAATTCGTTTATATATTTTGAAATTTCTGACATTAATTCGGTGGAATTATTCTGATTTCTTTCAAATGTAAGTTCATTTCCGCTTTCATCTGTTACGGTAACAGTATAGTAAATCGCATCATAACGGGCTTTGACGGAATAATAGTTAGGAGATTTATCCAAAAACGGTGAATAATCCAATGACATAAAATCGTTGTATTCCTTCTCTGTAATATCTATGATATCAGTGCAGCCGTTTAAAGTGTATGAAAGCTTATATTCGCCGTCATTCTCATAAATACTGTAGAGATTATTATTTCCTGCATATCCGCCTGTTTCTTTAATATCCACTTTTACCGGATCGCAGACTTCAAAGTCGGGTAGTTGTATGTTGATACAAGAAGTCTGATTTAACATATAAATTAAATCCATAACATCCTGATGATTCAGAATTTCATTTTCATCTCCAAATCCAAACAGTTTTAGTTGATTTGAATTGCCGTTTGAATCTGTATACAGAAGAGTTATATTGGTTTGTTCAAACGGCTCATCTCCATCATAATCACCGTTTTTCTTAAAACTTCTCATGGAACAAAAGCTGTAATCAGATGGTTTTGCTGCAATTTTATCTATCAATTTAAAAATTTTATCATTTGTGACATACTGTTCCATTTTTTCGCCGCTGTTTATAACATCCTCAATTTCTCCCATCGTGTCATATGATTCGCTGATGTAACCCGTACCGTCTGTAGTGACTACATTTTTAAAATTCTTCATACCGCTAATTGTATACATATAACCGTCAATCAGAAGTACAGGTGTTTCAGCGATGGGCTGTATATCAAGGAGTTCCGCTTTCATAAGACAAAGATCAAGTATATTTACAGTTCCGTCTTTATTGAAATCAGCTTTGTATGTATCACGAATATTTGCATACGGCACACCCAAAAGAAACTTCTGAAGCAAATTGAGATCCACTGCGTTTAATACGCCGTCAGAATTGATATCACCATTGATTTCATCATTATCAATTATATCATCTTTTTCAGGATCAAATTCCGTATTTACTGAAAAGCTGTTTACTTTAAAGTCAATATCTGACAGATATCCCTCAACAACTAAACCAACAGAATTCAAAACATCTTCGCCTTTTTCAAAATTTCTGACAATATCGTACGGATTATTATCATAAAGTTTTTTTTCAATGGCAAGCTTCTTATATATTTCAAGATGTTTAGAAACAGGAATAGTACGTGAATAATGGCCCTCTGAAGCTGTATCAGCCAGATTTTCTTTTTTTATACTGTAAAACTGATATCTGTAAACAGAATAGTCAGTCATAATCGGTGGTCTGTAGGCATAATATATATCATACTCCTCGCCGTCTATTGAAACGGTATCAAGAAATGTTGCCTTTTCATCACTGTCAGATAATAATTTATAATTTCCCCATGCTTCAGATATATAAAATTCAATATAGTCAGCGGAATCAAAATCTAAAGTTCCTTCGATATAAACATACTGATTTTTAGTATTATCAATGTCCATGTCTATATCAAAACTAACGTTTGTTTCACCATATTCCGTCCATGAATGCTTGGAGTTAAAATCTTTATAAACATCAACAGAACCGTCATTCTCAATTTTGCAGTTCGCATACAGAACACCGTCTTCGTTCTTCAGGCTGTATGTTGAAGGATCAGCAGATCCGGTTCCGGAGATCAAATATGTGTAGTCATAGTCACCATACTTACCGCTATCCTGTTTGTGACTTAATGGTGCTTCATGATAAGCAGACACATTTAAGCACATTGATGACTGCATCATTGAAGCAATCAGAAAGCACTGAACAATTTTTTTAAATATTTTTTTCATTTTATTACCCTCCCGTTAAATAGTTTTAGCAGAAATCATCTTTAAAAATGATTATTTATATTTATTTATTATAATTATATCATATTACATTACAAAATTCTATGCAAAAGTACATAAGTTTTTTATAAAATATTTATTCAGATAAATACATTAAATACGCTTTATTTTACGCTTATTTAATTTCGCTGAATTTGCATTTCTTGCGTATCATGGGTGAAGCAGTTCAAAGCTCTGCTTTTAACAAGCAGAGCTTTGTATTC
>JAZQPR010000057.1:0-21636 GCA_045628605.1 Oscillospiraceae bacterium | reverse complement strand
TTACGCGCGGCCCTCTTCCCCTTATCAGGGGACGTAAAATTATGTTGCTTTTATTAGATTATTGTTACTTATATAATTAAGCGACAAATTTGACTTCCTTTAAGTTGATGACATTGCCTCTGCAGGCGGCGGGTTCTATCTGACCAAACAGTCGGTGTACAATCTCCGACTGTTTGGTCAGCGATTCTACGAATCGCCTCTGCTTGTTAAAAGCAGAGCTTTGAAAACGCACAGCTTTTAAAATGCTGTGCGTTTTTTTTACAAAAAAATAAGGGCAGCAAACCAACATGCTGCTCTTATTTAGAATGAAGTGATATTAGATATTGTCGATTTCCCAGCTGTCAATCAGAATAGAATCCAATGACAATCGTGCATCTCTCAGCTTATCTTCCTGTCTGAGATATTCAAAATATTTGTAATAATCTTTTTTCAGATCCTGAAAATTATCATATTTGATAAAATCACTTTCTTTTCCATTTACATAAATAGAAAGATATCCTTTGTATTCATCTTCAACGGCGTTGTCCCATTCGCCTCTGAGAAAGCCTTTCCACTGTTCTCCTTCAACTGAGTTTAAAATATCTGTAACAGGCTCTTCAAAAGAGCTTTCTTCAGGAACATAAACATTCATGCTCCCATGATGATTGCTCAAAAACAGCCTTCCGCATTGTTTACAGACATACATCACTCTGGAATAATGATTATCAAGATCAGCCTGAATATGAGCTGTGATCTCCGTATAATCAATGCTTTCATCATATATAATATTATCTATTTTTGTAAAATAATCATCTTCGTCCTGATCAGAACGAAAATACCCTTTGTCATTCATAAAATCAGTGTCATCGTGAATAATATTTCCGCATTTACACTGTATCTCCATATAATACCTCATCCTTTACCAGTATATTGAATTATTATAATAAGGTAAATTTATCTATAAATATTTTCATTATTATTATAACATAATTGTAATAAAAATGCAAATGTTAATAAAAATTTATATACTTCATCAATAATCAAATTAAAATAATATAAATATTATTACTCATTGACAAATAAATACAATTATTTTTCTATTATTATACATAATACAGTAATATTCCCTGTTTATTAATATTTATGTATTATTTCAAACAAAAAAATGCCGTCCTGTCACCATAAATATTCTGTATTTTTTTATCCTGTTTTACTGTTTCGTCAGATAATTAAATTTTTATAATATTCTTGTTGAATAGTAGTAATGATTTGCTTACAATTGGTTTTTTTATTGACATTTTAACCACTGTATGATATATTTGGAGTGTAATAATAATTCATAATAAATTCTGAAATCTATCAGAGATAGGTCATATGAGAAAACCAATATTTATTAGGATCAAACATATTTGTTCCAAAAAAATCCCACACTGATCGTGTGGGTTTTTTTTATATTTTTTTTATTTATTATTGTTTTCTCATCAAAAAGAATTTATATTATTTCGGACAATTCTGTAACTATTCTTTCCGGAAGAAAATTTTCATAATGTTTCAGTCTTTCGATCATATCAACAATAATTTTGTACGAATAGTAGTAAAAACTGAAAAGCACTTCATCAGAAAATGAATTATTCTGATCATTACGAACTGATAAATACTTTTCTGATATCATTTCAGAAAAATCATTTAACTTTGAAGCTGCAAATTTTTCTTCTGCGATCATAAAATCGTCAACTACGACCTCAAAAAAATCCTTTAGATTATCAAGGATCTCACACTCGACAATTGAAAGATCCGGATTTAATGACAGTTTTCCGAAATAATCTATCAAAAAGACAAGTGCAAAAGGCGTTGACTGGCACAGTTTATTGTCTTTTTCAATAATCGCTTCAATTTTTCCCAAAGATTCCAAAATTGAATCACTGTCAATATCATTTTGAAGTTTTTCAAGTAATTTTGGCAATTCTGAGGAATTGTCAGAAAAACTGCTCATTCTGTTCCACGGTACATCGTTTAATTGAATGGTTTTTAAAATATTTACGTTGTCATTCATATTCATATTCCTTAATCCCTGTAATCAGCAAGAAACCTTCCTGACTGCATTTTTACTTTCTATTTTTTTATCTCCGTTTCATATAAATTCACATTAGTGAATCATATTTAAATTATTTTGTATGACATTATATTATTATATAATATATTTTAAAAAATTTCAAGAAAAAGATATATTTTTTAATAAAAAAAAATCACTTTTTTTTATTAGTATTGACAACACTACTATATTAATGTAAAATTGATATTAACGCTGAATACAGCCAATAAGTCTTTTACTTCATTACGCTGTCTGTGTCAATTATTCCGGACATTTTTAACATCAGGAGGAAAAATGAATAATTTAACAGAAAAAATAATTGAAATACTATATATCATCCCATGCATGATTCCCGCACTTGTTTTTCATGAATTTGCACACGGATGGACAGCCTTCAGACTTGGTGATCCCACTGCAAAAAATGAAGGTCGTCTTACGCTGAATCCTTCGCGTCACCTTAGTATAACAGGCACTCTTTCTTTATTGATTTTAGGATTTGGCTGGGCCAGACCGACTCCCATAAATCCCTCAAATTTTAAAAAAAGAAAAACCGGAATTATACTTGTATCGCTGGCAGGACCTGTATCCAATTTAATTTTAGCGATTATAAGCATTTTTGCATATGACGCAGTTTGTTATGCATGTATAAAAAATCAGAGTCTTTTTCAAAACGGATCTGTTCAGGCAATCGCGACGATTTTTTATAACGGGATCGTAATAAACATAAATCTGTTTCTCTTTAACATGCTCCCGGTCCCTCCGCTTGACGGATCTCAGATCCTTGCAGCATTCAGCAGAAAGATAAGAGAATTTTTCTCTTCACACGCACAAGAAATATCATCCATTTTTCTGATATTATTATTAATGTTCAACATTCTTGATCCCTATCTTAACAAATGCGGTAACTATCTTTATTATTTTCTTCAGTATATTCCGTCGCATATTTTCGGACTGGCATGATCAATATCCGGTATTTAAAAATGAAAAATATAAAAAAACAAAAAAAGATAATTATTTTATTCTTAATACTTGTTCTGCTGACAGCAGTTCTTATCCCACTCTGTTCACGAAAGCTTGATGTCAGCCGCTATACAATTTCAGATCAAAAGATAAAATCTCCGTTCAGAATTGTGCAGATCAGCGACCTTCATTCCTGTAAATACGGAAAAAATGAAGAAGAATTAATACAAAAAATAAAGGAACAGGATCCTGATATTGCAGTTCTTACAGGAGATATCTTTGATGATGTAAACGAAAATACAAACACTGAAATTTTTTTAAAAAATATCTCTGAGCTCTATCCGTCATATTATGTAACCGGCAATCATGAATCACGAGTTGACCCGGCAGAATATAACATAAAAATGGAGATATTAAAGAAATACAATGTTAAAATACTTCGCCATGACAAAGAAGAAATTACATACGGTCAAAATGCAAGGCTGGATCTGTACGGGATCGACGATGATGAACTATACTACTATGATCCGCAGAATGAAAACAGAGACTTCAATGAAGATATTGAAAATCTGTCACGATCAGTAGAAAATGATGTCTATTCCGTTTTGTTAAGCCATAAACCTAATCACATGGACGAATATTACAGCAAGCAAAATTTCGATCTGGTTTTATGCGGACATGCACACGGCGGACAGATAAGGATTCCCGGAGTTATAAATGGAGTATTTGCACCTGATCAGGGACTGTTTCCGAAATACACCAAAGGCATCTACAAAAAAAATAACACCACAATGATCGTAAGTACCGGTTTATCCAAAAAGTATCCTTTGGTACCCCGATTCTGCAACAGACCGGAAATTGTATTAATAGAACTTAAACCGTTATCTCTATCAGATACAGTTCAGACACAGTATAAACAAAAATCTGAACATTTGCAATAATAAAACACATTTTTCATCATAGTATATAAAAACGGCATGTGCATACTGTTAAATGCATATGCCGTTTTTTCACCTGAATATATTGACGATTTGCTTCATTTGTGCTATAATAACAAGTATAGAAGGAATATTTGTGTACAAACTAGAGGTTATGTATATTTTGTACATAGCTATTATTTAAAATCAACACCACTATTCATACTTATTCTTTTGTCTAATTCTCAGCTCTACCGATAACACAAGGAGGAATTGTAAAAATGTTTAAGGAATTATGTTTTGATAATGGAAATTGTGCCCAGGTCGAAACAGAAAAAATGGCAGTGATTATCCAGGGTTTGTCAAAAAAGAAAATTAATCTCCCTAAAATCAGCGGTGATCTTATGTGGATCGAAGTAAAAAGCGTTTCAGGATGGAAGCTTCAGGAAAACATTCTGACACATCATTGCAGATTAGTTTCACCGGAAAATGCAATTCATGCATGGGGTGAAAAAAATAAAATTACAGAAATTATGAAAACTGTTTCCAATTAAAATAAGACCCGGCAATGACCGGGTCTTTATTTTTTTCTATACAACTGAATAATTAAAACTGTGTCTTTCACCGGAATCCATACTGTCAGCAATAGAAATATCATTTTCAATTGAATCAATAGTATCTCTTATTGATGCCAGTTTCATTATCCATGTTTCAGCAAGTGAAATATTATTTCCGGCTAATTTAATTTTATCTTTTGAAAGATAACTGTCATCGCCTTTTTCGGCTTCAAAAATTATTGTCTTCTGTCCGCCTATCATATCTGACAAAACTGATTCTACCAGTTCAAAAGAAATGTGTTCCGGTTTTTCAGTTTTGTAATCCGTGGTAATTTCAGAAGAATTCATTTCATCCCGAAGTTCAGCAAGCTCACTTATAAATGAATGTAAAAATTCTCTGTTGTGGTACGCTGCATTGAATTCTGACTGGGCAATTTCAAAATCCTGAATATACATTGCATCTTTTGCCCTTGCTATTTGCTTTTCTTCAGCCTCATCAACCAAATGTGAAAGCATATAAGTCAGTTCCCCCAATGAACAATCATCTTTTTTTATAGTGTAACATCGATTATTAAATTCTATTACGCCGTCCTTGACACTGTTAAGTAATTTTGTCTTGAATAAAATGTGTTCTTCGCTGATATCTTCAGTCTGAAATAGATCTTCATCACCTTCAGAAAATTCTTCATATTGTTCTGAAATACTTTCTGTTTCTTCAGGAATATTACCGTTTTTCGGATTTTCTTTTTCTTCCTGTCCGTAACCGAATCCGTCAAAAAGATCAAAATCAGAATAAATATCATCCGAATAATCAGAATCAGAATCATATTTGTATTCATAATTCTCATAAACGTTATTATTTTCGTACGAAACACCGGTATCAGAAATATCAGAAACGGGTGTTTTTCTATTTTCGGTGTATGCTATAACCAGATCATCAAAATCAAGATCGCAAATAGTAATGAATTTTTTTATCTTATCTACTATTTCATCAATTGAAAGATTAACATTTACATACAGGTTGTATCCTATCCCGGCAGGAGTGATATCTGCCGGAAAACAATTGTTTTCAGATTTATAGTAAACATCACCGTATCCGTTGAAGGTCATTATTTTTGAATAATTTTCCTTAACAAGAATACTCATTATTTTAATATACAGCTCAGGCCACGTATCTGCTTCGATCTTTTTAATATTAAAATAAACAGCATACAGCGGATGTGTATCAGAATAAGAATTATTATTGTCATTGTTGATAAAATAAATACTGTCAAAACAATCCTCATCCTGATAATTTTTATTATCAGAATAAGTATTGTTATTTTCACTTAACTGAAAATCCTCTGCCCATTTTATATAATACTCAAGAGCAAATGACATAGTAAATTTCCTGATCATATATTTTGAAGATATTTCCGGATCGTTGTCAATTCTGTCCTTCATTGCAGTGAGGACAGAAATATCTGTTGTTTCAAAAACAGACTCACTGATCATTTCTTCCGGAATAAATATTTTTTCTATTTCATCAAAAGAATCAAGCAGTTCATTCATTCGAAGAACAGATACTCTTTCTTTTAGCCAGTTTTCAAATAATGAAAAATATGAATTCATAAAAATCAGTTATCCCCCCGATCATACAGTATTCATTCAAAGCTAAGTGTTAATTATATATTTAATTTTATAAAAAAAATTTTCAATTGTCAACAAAAATTCCTTATTTAGAATAAAAAACTTTAAGAACTAACATTCTGATATTATCCTTGACTGAGTATCAACTGCTTTTCTCACAGCAGAATCAATATAAATGGTGTCAAAATCAATTATTTTCTGTAATATATAATGAAGATATTACTATAATATCGACAAATAACACTTATAATGATATAATAAAATTATTAATATTTTAAAAAAAATGTCCACAATAAACTTTTTCAAACGAATACTATAATGAAACGTTTCATTAGTAAAATGGGGTATGATTATGTCTGATCAAGAGCTGATATCTCTGATAAAATCGTCTTCTGACCTCGGATACAGAGCTTTGGTAAAAGAATACGGAAATTATGTTTATACTATAGTAATGAACCGAGTCAGAAATATCGCATCGCAGACAGATATAGAAGAGTGCGTTAGTGACGTTTTTATTGATGCTCTAAAAGATATTGAAAAACTGGAATCTTCAAAAGTATCTGTAAAAAGTGCTGTTGCAACAATAGCAACAAGACAGGCTATTGATTTGTTTCGAAAACTTTCATTGAGATATTCCAGAAATATTTCATACGATTCAGAAGAAATATCTTTATCCGATATATCATCCAACCCGGAGATTAGAACAGAAGAAAAACTCGAAAGCACTGATATCTGGAGAAAAGTTGCCGAATTAGGCGAACCGGATTCAACAATACTTGTATTACAGTATTTTTACAAAATTCCGGCAAGAAAGATTGCAGACAAACTTTCAATGACAACTGCGGCTGTTAATAAAAGGAGTCTCAGAGCTCGGAATAAATTAAAAGATATTTTAGGAAAAGGAAGGGTGTAATAAATGAAAAGTAATAAATCCATTGAAGATTTACTAAACAGCAGTACCGACCTTGATATGACCCTGCTGGAACAATTTTCTGAATACGCACCGCTTTCAAAGGATAATGAAAAAAGGATCATAGAACTGGGATTGAAGAAATTGAATAATGAAAACTCATGCACGGATTCAGAGGCAGTTGTTATCGAAAATCCACGCAGCAAATTTATTAATTTCAAAAGATTCACAGCTGCTGCAGCTTCAGTTCTGATAATTTTAGGAGTAGGATTTGGTTTAGCAAACGTGCTGAACAAAAACGATTTGCCTTTAACAGGCTCAAGTGTATCAACAAAAGACAGCGAGACAACAGAAACAACAAAAAAATCTGAAGAAAAAGGCAATGATCTTAATTACAGATCAGTTAAAGATATACATAACCAAAAGCTTAACTGTCTGACTTCTTCAGGTGATCACAACAGTGTATATACAGGTCTGTCAAAGATAACACATGTTTTCCGAACAGACAGTAAATTTGTTCTTTTTGGAAAGAACGAACAAGATGAAATCACAATAGAAACTTCTGACAGCTTTTCTGATTTTTATCTTCATGAAGATCAGACGATATGTTCTTCAGGAGAAATTATATCTGTTATTCAAAAAGATAATGATACTTTTATTATTTACTATATCAACTGCCAAAAATCAGAAAATACACTTTACAGAATGGAAGCAGACCTTTCTTCTGAAAAATACAGCTCTTACGAATGTTCATTGATCAATAACAGCAATCTGAACAGCTGTTCAGATATTCTGGATATTTTTGAACCGGACGATACAACTGTATTGCTTACTCTGTCAGACAGAGTAATTCTGCTGGAAAGAAGTTCATTAGTTAATTCAGCTGAAAATAATTTTGATATATACCAAAAAACAATTTACTCGACTGATAAAAATATTATTTTTGCTTTTTCTGATATGAACAGCAGATTTAATGTGATCATTTCAGATAATAAAAAAATGCAGCTGATTACTTTTAAGAATTTTAATAAAAAGAAATCCAGTCATGTTGACTCTAACTTAAAAATAGATCCGGAAAGTACTTCCGGCTTTTCCTCAAAAACACTCAGTACAAAATATGATTTTATTTATCATGAAAACAACAGTATTTTCGGATACAGTTCAACCAACAAAAAATCTGAACTGATCACTTCATCAGACTCATTTAATATTGAATATTTACCTGAAAATATACTGGCCGACGAAAATAATAACATCTATTTTGTCAACTGAACAGATCATAAAATAACAAAGGATGTACATAATAATGTACATCCTTATTTTTTTACAGATTCAATGCTGTTATACTTCAAAAACCTTTTTTATGCTGTCATAATGAAGAAAAATTCCCTTGTCTGCAAGTTCTTTTATTTCTTCATGTGATGCAATTTTATATCCTGATGTTTCTGCATTCTGAAGCTTAAGGTCTTTTTCATCAAAATCCATTTCAAAGCGATAAATATCTACAAAATAGTTATCCCCTTCTCCCGGATTTTCTCTTTTATAAGAAAAAACATACCCGCCTGATGCATTTGAAACATCAAGTCCTGTTTCTTCAAGGATCTCTCTTTTTACTGCATCTTCAGACTCCTCGCCTGCCATAGCTGCACCGCCGGATACTTCCCACCAGCCCGGTGCCCAGGCTTTTGTCATTACTCTTTGTGTGATAAGAAATTTTTTGTCACTTCTCATAATAACACCAAGAACCGTAAGATGATACTCACCATCTTTCAGAATCCAGTCATTTCTTTTCATTGTTCTTCCGGTCTTTTTTTTATTGCAATCGTATATATCCCAAAATTCCATGAGAGCCTCCAAATAAAAAATAAATTCTTTATTTAGTATATCATATATAACAATCTTTTTCAATGAAAATATTTTTTAAAGTTTATTTTCATCCTTTAATAAACAAAAAGACCAGATTTGAATAAAATCCAAATCTGATCTTTTTTTCAACTAAAGAATCTTAATTAAAAACCACCTGTGAGCAAGTACTTTATAAACTCTAAAGCACCATAAGAATTAATAAACATATTGTCCATAAATCTCACCTCTTTTATATTTAATCATCATTTAAATATAAATAAAATCCCTTAACACTAAACTTATTTTATATTATAATAATAATAAAATTAAAAATCAAGTGTAAATCGGTAAACGGTAGCAAATTTACGGTAAACGGTATTTATTTTTTATTTAGTTGTGACATTTAATGCGTCAGAAAGTATAATGTCAACAATTACTGTGCAATTCTCATACATAATATCAAAAGAACCGCCAAGTTTATCAAGGCAATTTTTAACATTTTTCAATCCGTATCCATGTTCAATTCCATCATTTTTAGTAGAAATAAAATTTCCATCATCCTGAATAGGTTCTTTATTTGAAGAATTCTTTATACTGATATACATGGATGATTCAAGAGATTTAACAAGTACACAGACCTTCTTTTCTTCCGTAAGAACAGCTGCTTCAAAAGCGTTATTCAAAAGATTTGAAAAGATCGTACATAAATCTATTGAATTGATAGTGATATTTTCAGGAAAATTTCCGTTCCATTGTATAGATACTTCAGGAAACTTAGTGGAAATATCATTTACAATTGCATTTACCAAAGTATTTCCGGTTACAATGCGATTTGATATCTCATTAAACTGTTCGGTAAGATCGGACAAATATTTTTCAAACTCATCAAACTTTTTCTCTTTATATAATGTCTGAAGACAATACAGATGCGTTTTGGTATCATGTCTGAAAGCCCTTGTTTCATCCTCTTTTTTCCGAAGCATACTGTAATATTCTTCATTTAATTTCATTACCTGAGAATATCCTATATTTTGTTTTATAAGCTTGGCAGTCTGAACCCGGTTGGCTATATATACAAAGAATACTATAAAATACAAAACAGACAAAACAATAAAAAATATCTGAAGATTGTCCATTGAAATTTTATCTGCGGTTGAAGTACTGTTAAATGCAACTATTGTAGCCAGAGCAACAAAAAGTCCCAAAGAACCCATAGCCAGTATGATAACGGATTTTCTTACTTCTGTGAGTTCTGATTTGTTCAGTCTCTTGTATTTTATAACTACAAGAATGATCAGAACGATCATGGCAGGCATATTCGTCAAAGAAAACAAAAAGCTGTTCTCATCGATCAGCGAATAAATACGCCCAAAGTCTTCTCCGAGCAGCAACAGCATAAGCATAATCAGTACGGTATCTATAATGGTGATGTATAAACAGGACAAAACTATATATCCTAGATCTTTTTTCCTTTTTAAAATGATTATACTCATTATAATAAGAACCGGAATAGAGATCGTTTTCGCATAATCAGGTATAATCATACCAAGAAATCCGGTTAAAAATATAGTACTGATAACAGTATAGAAAAGTCTTTTTTTAGACTTGACCTGAATACCCATCAGGAAAAACGCCATTAATATAAACTTTGAAATTTCAATAGTATAAAATAAAGAAGTATCAATATAATTCATTTGTATCCCCCAACTTGCTGTAAAGTAACATGAATTTCTATATCTGTACAGGGTTTAATATCATTACAAATATTTTGCATTTTTTTTAACATATTCAAAAAACACCTTTTTTAACATAGGCAGTTTTCTTCTGGAAATCGGAACCTTGTTGGCAAGATAATTAAGCTCTATCTCTGTCTGATTAATATGCTTTATGTATTTCAGAGCAACAATAAAAGATTTGTGTGTCTGAAAAAAATGATTGCCGCTTAAAGTATCGATCCAGTATTTTAAAGTATGCGTACTGGTTATAGTATCATCTTTTGTATAAATATATGTTCCGTCACCAAATGATTCAAAAAACAAAATATCATCCAGATTAACAGATGTAATCGTTTTTTGAGTGTTGATCACAATTCTCTGCGTTGAAAAGATCTCCTTTTCAGCTTCTTCTACCGCTTCCTGAAAGGCATCAGAAATAAGCGGTTTTGTCAGAAATCTGAAGGCTTTAACTTTAAATGCTTCAGACATGATCTCAAGATGACATGTAACAAAAATAATATGCACTCCGGGTTTGCGCTTTCTGATATATTCCGCAGTTTTTATCCCATCCATTTCATCCATCTCGACATCAAGAATTATCAAATCATACTCCAGATCAGTATCAAGTATGCCAAAACCTGAAGAAAATTCATCTATCAAATAGTCAGGTTTGATTTTTGATAACTTTTCGATCGTATCACTTCTGACTATCTGATCATCATCCACTACTGCTGTTTTCAATCTCATATTCTGCTGCAACTGTTGCAGCAATCACCTCTTCAAAAAATGTATTTATTCATATCCCTTTATAAATGTGAATATATATATTAAAATTATACAATAAAATAAATCTTCGGTCAAGATATACACACTGATATTAACAATTATTTTCATTAAGAAAAACAATATAATTCCAATTTTTAATACGGACAGCCAATTCAAAGAAATGTAATGTAACAATAATATACAAAACGCAAAACTGATACAGTCTTTTCATAGAACAACACAGAAGATATCCCATGCCTCAGCCTGTTAAAAGCAGAGCTTTGAACAACCCTCAGGATGTTTTCCCCCGCCTCGCCTGAAAAAAGCAACGCATTGAACAGAACACAGAATGGAACCGGGAATATTTTTTCAAAATTATCAGATTTCGTCCAAAAGTAAAATGTTATTTATTCGTCATATTACACATATAATATGCACATATTGACAAATAACTAATAAAATGTTATAATAATTATATAATATTCTTTATTATTTCTATTCTATACATCAAATTTTTATGATTAATTCAAATCAAGGGTGGGGATCCAAATGATAATTCGAAAAACAGCAGCCTTTCTTTTATTATTGGCATTTTTCTCGGGAAGTTCCCAGCCGGTAATGGCTGAAAACGATAATACTGTTCATTCATTTGATTTTGAAGAAAACACTGCTCAGGGCTGGACAGCATTCGGAACAGGACTTGTATCACCTTCTGCGGAAAATGCTTATTCAGGAGAATACAGCCTAAAAATTACAAACCGCGGTGACGCATGGAATGGTCCGTCATACGATGTAAATTTTAATCTGACAGCAGGACTAAAATACAACTTTTCCGTGCAGGTTTTTAATGCTTCTGACACTGAGGATGCTTTTTCCGCAACATTAAAAACCGTAACATCTGACGGAACTGAAGACTATTGTTTCATCGGAAGCTCTTCATGCAATCCGAATCAATGGACTCCACTGTCAGGGAATTTCACTTTTGCTGAAAATCTGACTTCTGCTATTCTGTATATTGAATCAAAAGCATCAGGTGATTTTTACATTGACAACACAGTAATCAAACTTTCAGATTCCCAGATCATTTCGGATAACACCCAGAATGATTCTCCGGCTGAAGCCGAACAAAATATACCAAGTGATGATGACAGCCCGGACAGAACTGAAAATGAAGAAATTGAAGACGAAGATACAGATACAGCTTTAGCTGAAGAAAACAGCAATACAGCCTCTGCGAAAGACGTAATTTCTCATACTACAAACTTATCGCGTGACAAGCTTAAATACAATTTCACATTTGAAAAAGACGATGTATACAGTGATAATTTCTATACATTAAACAGCGGCAGACTCATCAGGAACAAAGACCGTGCAAGCAAAGGAACATATTCTCTGTATATCACCGACAGAAACGATGATGATACAGGTCCTTCAATATCTCTGGATTTTTTAAAGCGAAACACAGAATATGTTGTAAGTGTAGATGTATTATATGAAGGAACTGAATACAGCAATACAAATGATTTTTGTCTGTGTCTGGGTTTCTTCAAAGGAGATGTTCTGAAAAAACAGGTTATCAGCAAAAAATCTGTTAAGAAAAGTGAATGGACTAAGCTCGACGGTACTTTTACCCTTCCGTCGGACGGTTCAAATCCTTTCATTTATGTAATCACAGATAAATCCGGCAACAGTTCTGATTCATATACTCCTGTTCCGTTTTATATCGATGAATTTTTTCTTAATAACGTCTCTGCTTCATACATACAATCATTTATTATAATTCTCATCATTATTTTAATAGTTGTCGGCACAGGATTACTGGTCTATTTCAGTAAATTCAAAAAAAGCATTCTAAGTCCTGACAAGCAGACAATAGTGGAGGATATTGATCCTGAAACCAATGTTCGAACAAGAGAAGCATACAACAGAGATGTTATTGCAATGATTGGAAATCCGAAAAAGACAGTCGGAAAATATATTGCAGTTTTTGACATTAATTCATTCAAATCAATTGAAAAGCTTTATGGAAAACAAAAATCCAATCAGGCTTTAAAAAGATGTTCTGAAATTCTCATCAGCGCAGCCGGTAACCAGGGCACAATCTACCGTACAGGAAACAATGAATTTGTTTGCATTTCCGACAAGGACCTTGAAACAGTATTTGCAAGATCAATTTCAATCGAATGCAGCAAATATTCAGGATATCCTTTCTCAATTGCACAGGGTTACGATAAATACAATGCTGAAAAAGATGGTCCTGAACCGGATATAAGAAACATAATCCGACGTGCAGATGAAAAAATGTGTATTAATAAAGAAAACCAGAAAAATTCTCATTCTTCTTTAGAATAAACCAATTTCTATAGTTCCATGTCACCTGACGGTGACATGGAACCTTTTCTTTTTTATCCCGGTTTTCAAATTTTCACAGCTTATTTTTCTGAATTTCTCTTTAACATTTTACATCTTTATTTTACAGATTAAACAAAAAAGCAATCAGATTGTAAAAAAAAATCAACATGTACATAGTTCACATATTTTATTTAATTTATCTCAGTTAGACATATTGATTGTAAAATGAAAAGTCCATATATTTGTTTTTGTTACATATTTATATTGATTTAATTTTTTATATGTGATATTATATTTAGGTACTTTGTTCATGTTGCGTAATATTTAATACTGACGAAATTCAGATATATGATTTTGTTCGCCATATGAACAGGTTCAAATAAAGATGATATGAGTTTATGATTAAAGCGAGGATTTTTTATGAAAGAGTACATGATTTTATTGAAAACACAATTAAAAAAATTCAAATACTACTACAACCACGATCTTATTAACAGTGAACAGTATCAAAAGCTTTGTCTGAAAGCTAAAAGCGGAAGTCCTGATATCGCAGAAAAAAATCTGCAGATGATCATGGGCAGAAGATTTGCTAAATTTGAAGATGATCTCTGATTTAAATGTACACATACTTAAAGACGGATGCTGTCTGAATTTATCAGAAACAGCATCCGTCTTTTTTATGATATATCAGTTTTTGTTTTTCGTCCTGCCTTTGTTGTTTATAATATAATTGTTTATATCCTTAGTTTTTCCCTCGCATACTATAACTGATATTGTACAGTTTTTCGCAAAAAGCATACTAATGATTTTCTGACACAAATCAAGATTCTGACTCTTTAAATTATTAAAACCTAAACGCTCAGATGATATTATCAGGACATCAATAGGATTTTTAATTGCATTTGCAGCATCAAGAATACCATGAAGAATACTCATTGTAACAGAACCTGATTTGAAGCCGGAACAGTTCAGTGTTCTCTTGCTGTTTCTGTACTGAAGCATTGTCGAGCTGCTGCCGGTCTGAGATTTTGCATCATATGTTCCGGTTGCTATCATAATACATTTTTCATAATTTTCTTTGATAATAGTTTCTAAATTTTTATTTTGAGTATAAACAACCACTTTTGAAGTATCATCAAGGTTTTCATCATTATTTTCAAAGTTGTTTACAAAAGCAAGAATATTATCGAGATTATCAAATATAAACTGCTGAACCAGTTCGTTATAAACACACACTACATAGTCGCCCATCTTTTCACTGGTTTTAGTCAGAGTTGAAATACCCATGTCTGCACCCAGCTGTGTAGGTACTTTATATCCGTCATGTATCTGCAGCATACCGATACTGATAAGCCAGTTGTTTATCCACTCCGAATGAATGTCACACATATTTGTATTGGATACGATCCTGTTGATCTCACGTGTGACTTCTCCTACTGTACACGGTTCAGGTCTTACCTTTAAAAGACTGACCTGTTCTGCTGAAACAATAATCTGTTTATTCAGCTCCTGGTTGATCATATTGTTTAAAATATTTGAAGCATATAAAAGTGTATCGGCTATTTCTTTATTGTGAATTATATCATTTGAATCTGTTTTCTCACCGGTAATAGGATTTATTCCGGCAGCAAGCTTTTCAAGATATGTTTTAGTAAGTTTGATTTTTACGATATTACTCATTTTTTACTCCCTGAAAGATTATAGAACAAATAAATATTTTTATTCGTGCATATAATAGAATATACTATACTTTTAGTATACTTTATTACGTCTTTTATGTCAAGAAATATATGTAAAAAATATATATTTATACAGCAGATGATTTATAACTTTTTATAGACAAAAATTAAAGAGCATGCTATAATTAAAAATATAGATATTTATTTAAGAGGTGTATAAATCATGGAACAAATAATTAAAAGCTTACTCGAAACGGATATGTACAAATTCAGTATGGGTCAGGCAATTTATCATCAATTCAGTGACTACAAAACAACATGGACGTTTAAATGCAGAAACAAGGATGTAAAATTTACATCTGAAATGGTTGAAGAAATCAAAAATCAGATAAAATTATACTGTACACTTCGGTTTACTGAAGAGGAACTTGAGTATCTGCACAATATTCAATGGATCAAAGGATCCTACATTGATTTTCTGAGACTCTGGAAACCGCGATATGAAGATTTTGAGATCACTTCCAATGCTGACTGCGGTCTTTCAATTGAAACAAACGGCACATGGTTAAATACATCAATGTATGAAATACCTACCCTTGCAATCGTAAACGAAGTATATTTCAGAATGCAGTACGACTACGACCATCTGATCGAATCATTTAATAAAAGACTTGATGACAAAATAAAATTCCTCACTGACGGAACTTATAAGCTTGGTGCTTTCAGTGAATTTGGTCTTCGCAGAAGACTTTCAGGAGAAGCACAGGAAATTGCAGTTATGTCTCTCTGCGGAAGAAATTCTGAATATAAAGGTTCTCACTGCGTAGGAACATCAAATGTATATCTTGCAAAAAAATACAATCTTATTCCTGTCGGAACAATGGCACACGAATGGATAATGTGTGTAGGTCAGGGCAACCATAAGCATAATCCTGCATATTCAAACTGGTATGCTCTTGATGCATGGGTAAAAGAATACGGCGTTCTCAACGGAACAGCTCTTACAGATGCCATCACTACCGACTGCTTTTTAAAAGATTTTAAGCTGACATACTCCACACTTTTCAGCGGCGTCAGACATGACAGCGGTGATCCGTTTGAATGGGGAGATAAAATGATAGAACATTATAACAAGCTTGGAATAGATTCCAGAACCAAAACTCTCCTTTTCAGTGACAGTCTTGACTTTGAACTTGCTGATAAACTTCATACATATTTTGAAGGAAAAGCAAAAGTTGCGTTTGGTATAGGTACTTACCTTTCAAATGATACTGATGTTTCTCCGCTCAACATCGTAATGAAAACAACCAACTGCAACAATATGGATGTTGCAAAAATTTCTGATACACCGGGTAAAGGAATGTGTAAAAATCCTGCATATGTAGATTATCTGCAGCGTTGTATCAACTGGAGAATGTCCAGAATATAGCAGTCTGAACTCTAATTTTAAAAAAAGTCCCTTCACAAAAGTGAAGGGATTTTTTTAACCTAATAATATATTAAGTAATTTCAGCATATCCATAACATCTGTTTTACCGTCCTTATTAATATCGCCGTTGAAATCTGCATCTGATGCTTTAAGAATGATTTTTTTCAGTATCATCATATCCATTGCTGATACAACTCCGTCTTTATTAATATCTCCGGTAAGTTCCTCCGAACCGGTATCATCTTCATAAGGGACGAACGGAAGTATTATAGATCCGTCATCTTTTACCATTGATGTTTCATCATTGTCAGGAACAAAATCATCGCCATTTAAATCTTCTTTTTCCTTGTCAGTATCTTCAGTATCATCAGGATCGTCTATATCTGTCAGCGAAATAAAAGGAAGAGTTATTACTCCGTCATCTTTTTCCTCCGCAAACAAATCAGTCACATCAGATGAAAACCAACAGTTCGAAACAAAAATTCCTGAAACCAAAGCTGCACTAATAATTTTCTTCATATCTTTTTTTAATTTCATATGGGTAATACCATCCTTTCAAATTAATCAGCAGTTTTTCTTAATCTGATTGCATCAAATACATTTACAGAACCATCTCTGTTAAGATCAGCAACTGAATCAAAATAATAATTTGTATCATAAATATCGCCATCGAGAAGCAGATATTTTTTTAATAAACCAAAATCTTTTGCAGATATCTCTTTATCATCATCTATATCTCCGCAAACCAGATTCTGAACGTCATCCATATATTTAAACAAAAAATCTTTCAGCCCGATAATAAAATTCTCTGATAATACATCATCAAATCCGCACTTTTCCAATGAAGCTTTAAAAGAAGATTTGTAAATATTTTCTTTTGAAATATCATTATACATCTCAACAGCTTTTTCATGATCGGAAATATCTGTCTTCAGCAGATCGAGTGACGCAAGAAGGGAGATTGAATAACTGATGCTGTATCCGGGTTTGGTAAGCATAACATTATTTGAATCAAACGGAAACATTGACGCTGCGATGCCATATTCGTTTAAAAGGCTGTAATACTTGTCTATAAGTTCCTCAGCTGTTATTTCATCTGCATGATCACAAACATAATTTTCAAACTCATTGATACAAAAACCGGCTGACAATTTGAAAATTACATCTTTTAATTCATACTGTTTGATAAATTTTGCTGTATCATTGCCGTATATTTCATCATAAAAATTATTCATATACAACAATGTCAGACCCTGGGACTGCGTTTCGGCAACATCAATATTTGTCTGCGTTTTAAAAAAGCTGTTGGTGCAGTCTGTGTTATACAGAGCATTAAAGTGCCCGTATTCATGAACACACATTCCAAGATTTGTAGCAAGTCTTTTTATGCATCCTATGTATATATACGGTGCATTTTCAGAAGGAAATACTGTGGTAAATCCCTCACTTAGCCTGCTGACATATTTGCTGGTAATTGTATACATGTGTTTATCGATCAAAAAATCAGCTGATTCTTTGAGATCATCAGACAGTTTCGGCGCATACTCTGCAGTGATGTCCATCGGATCAACAAGCGGAATATCTACAAAATAATCAATAATATCATGATATCCCGCAGTTTCGATACAAGCATCAAAATAATAATCATTTAACGGTGCAAGAGCTGAAACTATGCCCTTTATGTTTTCTGATATTTTTTCTATTTCCTGATTTGTATAGTCTCTGGAATATACCTGATAAAAATATTCCATCGGGGTAGTTCCAAGCTGACTGCACTTTTCTTTATACATTTTCATTTTTTCAATGTAGTTGTCTGCGATCTTTATTTTCAAAGGTACCTCTTCCCCGGTACTGTCCTTGCCGTCACTGACTATTTCTTCATAATTATTTTCATTATCAGCTACCTTTTCAAGAAATCCGTCATCAGATACTGTCGCACTTACTTTGACATACTCTGCAAAATCCTCTCCGAGCATTTCTGTAATCAGTTCGTTGTATTCTGATTTTTCCATCTGCTCATTCAGACTATTGTAAATGACAGTTTTTATTTCTGCTGACAATTTCTGCTCATACTGATAGTTTTCAAGAAGGTTCTCATCTTCATAATAATTTATTTTGCTTACAGCCAGCGCAGTATCATACCTGTCATATTCCTTCATCAAATCATCAAAGCATTTTCTTACATTCTGCTCATTGTCCGGTTTACTGCATGCCTCATCAAACTTCTCGACAGCATCCTTCATATGATTTATATCATAGCTTTCAGTCTGTACAGAATCACATTGTAAAGCATACGAATTTAACAGGCCGAAATTAAAACTATTTACAACAACAGCAGCCAGTATTACAGACATAATATTTTTTTTGAAATTCATTAATTATCTACTCTCCCTTTAAGTACATGGAATCAATACTTTTCAAAGTTCTGTCTTAACAAGCGAAGGCGGATGATTGTATTTTACATGATTTTTCCGGTTATGTCAATATCCAGGTCACATTCTCCGCTCCCGCCTCTTCGGTATTTCCGACTTCTGTCAATTTCTATGAAAAACATCCTCAGATTCTGTACGCATGTAAATGGTAAGAAGTGAATGATTGTCAGAACTGCATTAAAAAACATAAAACTTTCCAGACATAAACAACGCATAAAATGCCTCAAACAGAATTTATTACTCTCTGGTTCGAGGCACTTTTCTATAAAAAATATGCTAACAGATGTATTAATGATTCCACGTAAAAATACAGAAAATACTGTATTTAGTTTTATTTTCATTAATAATACTTTTGGGGATTAAATAAAGCTACATAAAAATTATTGCTGCATTGTAATACATTTTTTCCATTTTCTTCGAATAGTATAAAGCAGGGTCGCTTAGGAGAATATTATCCTCTTAAGTGACCCTGCTTTTTTTGCTGTTTCATTTTGTTTTTTTAATACAGCTTATTCCGGATTTTCAGCGATATAATTAACACAAACATAGTATTCACCATCAGAATCAGCCGGAATTATGCCCTGTGATGCAAGACTTTTAAGATCTATATTTGTTGTCAGTTCAAGCGGATTTTCAACATAAGCTTCATTACTTTCAGCATAAAAAGTATAACAAAATTCCTGCCAGTGATAATTTGTATATTCAAGAGCGCCGAGCTCATATTTCCTACAGAATTCATCTACTGCGTCATAATAATGTTCTGCATTATCCTTAGTCAGATCTTCAATCACTGTCAGCTGATTGTCTGATGATACTTCAAAAAGAGCGTATCTCTGATTTTTACCGTATGTTATCAGTAATTTTGAATCAGCAATATACTTTACTTTATTCAGTTTTTCATCTGACTGAACATATTCAGAACCGTTGAAGAAATATAAAAATGATCTGTAGTCGCCTGAGAACGGAAGGCCGGTTATCACAAGTTCAGGAACTGCATCACCATTCAGGTCAGCCTGTGCATATTGTATATCTGTAAATACTTCATCAGTTCTGCCTGTAAATTCTTTAAGAACTCTCTCTGTTTCTCTTTCAAGTATCTGAGAATCATAATTATTAAAATTAGATAACTCTTCTGTTGTAACAGTTGTTTCAGTAGTTTTACCGGTCGTTTCCGAAGTTTTAACTGTCATATCCGTTGTTACAACAGTTGTGGCTGTGGTATCAAGCGGATCAGGCGTTACAGGCGGTTTTGAAAGATTTCCTTTAAGAATAACCGTTATTCCGAAAATCAAAGCAAAAGAAGCAGCAACACTGCATACTGTCATTAATATCCTTGAGGTTTTTCTTTTATCCGCTTTTTCTACTCCGCATACATATTCTTTGGAATCGTTCTGCTTTTCTGTTGTATTTTTTCCGGACAATTTTTTGTATTTATCCTGAGCATATGAAAACATTCTGTTTTTGGCATCATCATCAAGCATATTTTCATTAATTCCAATCTGTTCAATTTTTTCAAGATCAGCATTTTCAAGAATATCAAATTTTATTTCCTTGTTGTTCATATATTTCCCTCCTCAAAATCAAAGCCTTTTGCACTAAGTAACGATCTGAGCTTTTTTACGGCTCTGCTGCAGCGTACTCTTACAGAATCAGGTGTCATAGACAGCTTACGTGCTATTTCACCGGAGTTCATATTGAAGTAGTATTTTTGCAGAATAATTGTTGAATCAGGCTCACCGAGTGAATTTACTATACTCAGAAGAACGTTCTGCATCTCAGATTTTTCTGCTTTTTCCTCAATGTTTTCATCATCAGGGATTTCAGAATATTCATCCTCTTCTGAAACTGTATTTTTCTGAGGATCACATATCTTTCTGAATGCCTGAACAGCCTTTCTGAAAGCAATGGTTCCGATAAATCCTTTAAGGTCACCATCAAATCCGCCGTTTTTGTCATAACTCATAAATACTGCCGCAAAAACATCCCCGACACATTCCTCAATATCCTCACTGCTTCCACAGCTTCTGAGCTTGTTGTATACTATCGAGTAAACATAGTTAAGATACTCATCAAAAAGAGCTCTCTGAGCTTTATCAGGTGATTTTTCGTATAAATTACGATATTTACTATCTGTCATTTCTTCGCTTCCTTTTCAAGTTTATTTTTTTGCCTTTCTATAATATATACTCGCAGACTGTATTCAAAGTGTAACAGTTTTTTTAAAAAATTTTTTTATTTTTTAAATTTTCCAACTGACTTTGACAATGCATAACCTGTTTTCAAAGCTCTGCTTTTAACAAGCAGAGGCGATTCGTAGAATCGCTGACCAAACAGTCGGAGATTGTACTCCGACTGTTTGGTCAGATAGAACCCGC
>JAZQPR010000056.1:0-3427 GCA_045628605.1 Oscillospiraceae bacterium | reverse complement strand
GGATCAGATGCAGTATATGGCTGAGGATAACTGATGATTATGGCATATTCTGACATCTGAAAATCAAAAATAAAAATGTAGGTTTTCCTACATGAAAAAAATTTCAAAAACCTACATTTTTATATTGACATTTGCAATATTTAAAAAAAATATTTTCGTAAATTTTTTTCCGAGATGTATGAATAATATTATGGTATAATAAATTAAGAAATTATTTAAGCCGATATGTATTTTTCAAAGCTGTGCTGCATCTGGGAAACAGCAGCACATGATGACCGCATATCAAATATTTTAATATAATATGGAGGAGAAAAAAATGGAAAACAAATCTTTATACAGAATTATCTCAGAAAATATAGATGAAACCGGAGAGCTTCCGGCAAAGTTCAGCCTGCCTAAGCAGGAAAAAAAAGCGATGTTTGCCGACGGAGCCATGGATGGAATAAGTATATATCATATGGGTCATTCACCGCTTTCTGAAACAGATAAAAGTAAAATTGCAGATATTTTAATGCTTGTATCAGACGGAAATTTTGAAAAAGCGGAAAATGAATTTGATGAATTTTGTCAGGAACACAGGACTGTCGGCATTATCGATGATATCCAGGGCTGTGTTATGGAAAACAGAAATAAGCTGAACGCTGAAAACATATACAGATTTTCCGAAAGCATGATGAAGGAATCCAAAAGTGCCGAATGTGTAAAGGTGGGCATGTCGATACTCGAACTTTTCAATTTATCAGGTGATGATGAAATGATGGAAGCAGTAAGAACCATCGGAAAGTCAGACGAATTCACCATTTTTTCTGTATTTATTATGAGAAAATGGACTAACGCAAATATGGAAATACTTGACCTTGCAAAGCATGTTCACGGCTGGGGCAGGATCCACTGTGTTGATTTTATCGAGCCGGATAATGAGGAAATTAAAAAATGGATCCTTGAAAATGGTGTGGATAACCATGTAGTGTCAGCGTATTCTGCAATTCCTGCTTTCGAAAAATCCGGTATGACGGATATTCTGAAAAAAGATAAACTGACTCATGAGGAAATAAGCGGAATTATCAAAATAGCCAATGCCCTCCTTGATGAAGGTCCTGTAAGCGGCATTTCAAATATAGACAATGCTGAAGAAATGCTCGTTTCCATAATAAGAAAAGCATCAGAGATGTTACCGCTGGATATTTGCGATTACAACCGTTTGAACAGTCTGAACGAATGGCTGAAAGAAACAGACAACAACAAAGCAGAAGAATACATGAACGTTATTTTTTCTGATGAAAGAGTGCATGATCAGGTAAGAAAAGCTTTAGCTGACGGTGAAGCTGTTGAACTTGCAAAAATCCTTGAAATACCATACAGGGAAGATGTTTTCAACTGTATCAAAAATCATTTTGAAGATAAATTCTATCTGGTTTCTGAACTTATAAATGATGAAAAATATACCGACAGTGTACTTAACCTTTTTGAAGAAAAGCTTCCGCTCGATCAGATCGCAACAGGATCAGCTGATGAACTCGGTCTTGGAGAAAAATATAAGTATCACAGAATAAATGACTTTCTTGTAAGAAATCTTGGAAATCTTCCCGGAAAAGGAAAAAAGTTTATAATCGCTGCGCTGCAGTCTCCTGTAGTAAACAACAGAAATGGTGCTCTGGCTGTTTTGAACAGCTGGATGGAATCGAAGACTTTAGCTGAAATATGTCCTGAAGCTTTTGATCTGATCATGAATATAAAGGAAATGGAAGTAAATCCGGATGTTAAGAAAAAAATGGAGGAAATTGTGGACTGTAATATCAAGCCATTAAGCTGATGTCATCAATACCTGCGAAGCTGCTTACTGACAACAGAAGAAAAAACGGAGATTTTAAAAAACTAAATATTATGAAAACAGAGATCTGTAAAAAAGCAGATCTCTGTTTTATTTTTATGTGACATATTCAGAATGAATCACGAACAGATTTTTTAGTTCTGTGTTAATGCCAAACTAATTATTCATGCAGTTTTCGTTCCTGCATAAGATCATCCTTTTTTCCATGTATTCTTCCGAGACAGTACATCAGTAAAGTTGAACACACAAGATTGATCCATCCCAGTCTTCCGGATACATTTAATGAATTCATTATACCAATTATAAGATTTAATAATCCAATTGCAAAAATCATGCTGCCTATGCGGTTCAGATGGCTAATTTTGGAATCAATATCTGAATGCAGTTCGAATTCTCCATATTCACTTTTTCTTCTCATATAAACCCAATTTAAATATTTTCCTACACATTCTGCCCCTATTTCTTCAAGAAATGAAATATACGATGATTTGTTTTCACTCAGCTCAAGACGTATTATATACTCACCCGGCTCACATTTTTCAAATTGATAAAAAATTCCGCAATATGCACTTTTAAGAGCCCATCCCTGCATAGCCATTTCATTTAACCACTGCTCTTCTTTATCAAAATCATAAACCAGAAATACTTTTGTCACAGTTTTAGTTTCTTTTGCTGTATTTACAGTCATTTCATTCATAGTTGTTTCCTCCCATTATAGCGTCTCCGTTATTTACAAGTTCTCTTAATCTCTCTATTTCGTTTTTCAGGATCTTCAGTCCAAGTTCAGTGATAGCGTATTCTTTTTTTCTGCTTCCGTCACAATTTGAAAGAAGCATTATCCACTTTTTTTCACACATACTTGTAAGTGCACCGTAAAGTGTTCCTGCTGCAAGATTTACTCTTCCCCCTGACATAGATTCTACTCTCTGCATAATACCATACCCATGCTGAGGTGTTATCAGAGAAAGTAATATATAATAGGTTGATTCGGTAAGTGCTGAGATTTCATTCATTTTGCTTCCTCCTTTTAGTTTTATCTGTAAAATCATTTTTTTGTTTATCGATATATCTTCAAACGTTATATCCTTGCTCGGTATATCTTTGCACGTTATATCGTCATCCGTTATATCGTAATTCTATTATATCGCATGCCGATATAAATGTCAATAGTTTTTAAAAAATATTTTCCATATAAAAATGATCATAAATCATCATTAACCGCTATACCCATGGTTTACTTGTTTTGCCGCACACTCAATGCTATAATACAAGTAATGAAAAACGGCGGATTCGTCTAACAGGTCAGGACAAGAGACTTTCATTCTCTAAATATCGGGTTCGAACCCCGTATCCGTCATCAGACATAAGATTATTTCCCTTATGTTTATATTTATAACCGGGCAGGTATGCATAGCGGCGATTGCAGCGGACTGTAAATCCGTAACATTAGAAACACCATAGGTTCAAATCCTATCCTGCCCATCATTTGGTCGTCTGAGCCTGATTTGGCAAGGCGGAGGTTTGCTAAACTGTGAGTAAACATTTTTATCCGGTGTTCCGGTTCGAGTACGAGGACGTTCGATATTTATTAATATT
>JAZQPR010000055.1:0-21810 GCA_045628605.1 Oscillospiraceae bacterium | reverse complement strand
TAACAGAGGATATTGAGCCTGTCAGAAGCAGTACCTTCAAGGCATCAGTTCCTGTAATGTTCGGCTGCAACAACTTCTGTACATACTGTATAGTTCCGTATGTCAGAGGAAGGGAAAGAAGCAGAAGACCTGATGACATTTTAAAAGAAGTCAGAAAGCTTGTAAATGACGGCTACAAGGAAATATTCCTTTTAGGACAGAATGTAAATTCCTACGGAAATGATTTCAAGGACGAATCTATCAGCTTCCCGTGGCTGTTAAGACAGATAAATGACATAGAGGGCGATTTTGTTATAAGATTCATGTCCTCTCATCCGAAGGACGCCGGAAAAGAACTCATAGATGCAATTGTAGAATGCGACAAGGTCGAAAAGCATCTTCATCTCCCTGTTCAGTCAGGCAACAATGATGTTTTGGAGCGAATGAACAGAAGATACACATGGGAAAAATATATGGAGATCATCGATTATGCAAGAAGCAGAATAAGTGATTTTTCATTTTCAAGTGATATTTTGGTCGGATTTCCGAATGAAACTGAGGAAGAGTTTGAAGATACTCTCAAAATTGTCGAAAAAGTACGTTACAGCAACATTTACAGCTTTATTTATTCAAAGCGTGAAGGAACAAAGGCTGCGGCGATAGATGACAAGGTCACATATGATGAAAAGCAGAAGAGAATAGCAAGACTTCTTGATATTCAGCGTGACATTACAACAGAGGACAATCAGCGACTTGTCGGAAGAACACTCAGGGTGCTCTGCGAAGCCGAAGGCAAGGGCGGAGAAGGAACACTTGTCGGAAAGAGCATGGAGTCAGTTATTGTCAATTTTAACGGCGATGCTTCCTATATCGGAAAATTTGTGGATGTAAAGATCACAAAAGCCAGAAACTGGGCATGCGACGGTGATATAGTCAAATAATAAAAAGTAATCATACAAAAAAATTCAGGAGGATAAAAAATGGATATTATCGAAAAAACAAGAGAACTGGGAAAAATGATTCAGGCAGATGAAAGATACAAAGCTTATTTTACTGCTAAGGATAAAAATGACAATGATGCAGATCTTCAGAAGCTTATCGGTGATTTCAATATAAAACGTCTTGAACTCAACAGTGAAATGGGCGAGGACGACAAGGATTCAGAAAAATTAAAAACTCTTGATATCGAGATAAAAGAACTGTATGCAAAGATCATGGCAAATGAAAGTATGAAGGAGTTTACAGCTGCAAAAAATGCCATGGACGGACTTCTTTCAGACATCAACAATATCATCACAATGTGCGCAAACGGTGAAGACCCTGATACATGTTCACCATTCAGCGGCGGCGGATGCAGCGGAAGCTGTTCAACCTGCGGAGGATGTCACTGATTTAAACAGAAGTGTTTTGACTGCGATGAGTATGTGGACTTTTATTATGTCCGTGTACTCATTTGTATTTTTCAGAAAGAGTGTGGGCCATGTTATACAATGAGATTGACAGAAACAAGATATCCCCTATGATGCTTCAGTACTGCGACATAAAGGACAAATATCTTGACTATATATTATTTTTCAGACTCGGCGATTTTTATGAGATGTTTTTTGATGATGCGATCACTGTTTCACGAGCTCTTGAACTTACACTTACGGGAAGAGACTGCGGACTTGAGGAAAGAGCTCCGATGTGCGGAATACCGTTCCACAGCAGTGACACCTATACCAAAAAGCTTATTGAACTCGGATACAAGGTCGCTATATGCGAACAGCTTACCGATCCTTCGGAATCCAAGGGAATAGTTGTCCGTGATGTAATAAGAATAGTTACTCCGGGAACACTAATTGAGAGCAGTATGCTTGACGATTCGTCAAACAACTTTATAGGATGTGCATTTCTCAAAGACGGAGCATGTGCAGTGTGCTATGCTGATATTTCCACCGGTGAAGCCAATGTATCACTAAAATCCGGCAAGGATCTTGAGAATGAAATAATTAATGATCTTTCACGCTACAGACCTTCAGAGATCATTTTCAACAGTGATTTTCTTTCTTTAAAAACAGTAAATGAATTTATAAAAACAAAGCTGGAATGTTCTTTTTCTACTAGACCGGATGAATGCTTTGACAGCGAAATAAAAAAGGAAGTTGTATTTAAGCAGTTTTCTGTTTCATCATATGATGAGCTTTTTCTTGAACAGGATGATATGAAGACAAATGCAGTATGCGGTCTTTTTGATTATTTTTACGAGACACAGAAATCCCTTACCGGACGCTTTACGAATATAAGCATTGTCGGTGAAGATGCATTTATGGGCCTTGATCTTTCTGCAAGAAGAAACCTTGAACTGTGTGAAACTTTAAGAAACAAGGAGAAGCGCGGTTCTCTTCTCTGGGTTATGGATTCCACTAAAACTTCAATGGGAAAAAGACTTCTCAAAACATATATAGAGCAGCCTTTGCTAAGTCCTGCAAAGATCATAAACCGTCTTAATGCAGTTGAAGCTCTGGTAAATGATTCCGTTGAACTTATGGAGCTTCAGGATCTTCTTGACAAGGTTTATGATATCGAAAGACTTATGACACGAGTAATGTACAAAACAGCTACTCCGCGTGATCTGAAGGCATTGTCCGTAACTGCGCTCCAGCTCCCGTCTCTTAAGGAACATCTTTCAAATCTTTCATCATCAAAACTGCTTAATTCTTTAAATGACGATATTTATACACTTGATGAGATAGCAAATCTCTGTGACAACGCGATAGTTGACGAGCCTCCTGTAAACATAAAGGACGGCGGTGTCATAAAGGACGGCTTCAATGAGGAACTCGACAGACTCAGAAGTATTATGAACAACGGAAGTGACATAATAACCGGCATTGAAGAGCGTGAAAAGGAAAGAACCGGAATAAAAGGCATGAAGATCGGATACAACAGAGTATTCGGCTATTATATAGAAGTTACAAAATCCTATCTTAAGATGGTTCCTGACGACTATATCAGAAAACAGACTCTTACCAACTGTGAAAGATATATTACCGAGGAACTGAAAAATGCGGAAAACACGATTCTCGGTGCCAAGGACAAGATCCTTGTTCTGGAGGCTGATATTTTCGCTGAGGTCAGGGATTTCGTTGCTTCAAAGCTTGATGAAGTACAGAAAACCGCTGCTGCAGTGGCACAGGTCGATGTTCTTTGTTCATTTGCAGATACAGCAGTAAAAAATCAATATACCAAACCTGACATCTCAATAGACGGTTCAATTGAGATAAAGGACGGACGCCATCCGGTTGTTGAACTTATGCTAAATGATGAGGTATTTGTTCCGAATGACACGTTCATTGATACAAAGATGAACAGAATGTCAGTCATCACAGGACCTAATATGTCAGGTAAATCAACATACATGCGTCAGGTTGCTCTTATTACTCTCATGGCTCAGATGGGATCGTTTGTTCCTGCGACCTATGCAAAAATATCAATTGTCGACAAGATATTTACCAGGATCGGAGCCTCCGATGATCTGACTGCCGGACAGAGTACATTTATGGTCGAAATGAGTGAGGTTGCAGATATTCTTAAGCATGCGACGAAACAGAGCCTTGTTATTCTCGATGAGGTCGGAAGAGGTACATCGACATTTGACGGTATCAGTATTGCAAGAGCAGTGGCTGAAACTATCTGCAGCGGAAAAAATCTCGGCTGCAAGACACTTTTTGCAACTCATTATCATGAGCTTATCGAAATGGAAAAGGAAATGCCGGGAATCAAAAACTACAGCGTTGCTGTAAAAAAAGTCGGTGAAAGCATCAGATTTCTGAGAAAAATCGTTCCGGGCGGTGTTGATGACAGCTACGGAATAGAAGTAGCAAGACTTGCAGGCGTTCCTTCAAACGTAATAAACAAAGCAAAGAAATTTTTAAAGGATCTTGAGGAGAGTACTTTAAGACAGAAGAAAATAGTTGAAGAGCACGATTCTCAGCTTTGCTTTTCAGATCTTACCAAAGATGATGCAGTGTCAAGAATAATGAAAACAAATATTTCTGAATTATCGGATTCCGAATGCAGGGAGCTTCTTATGGAAGTTCACAGAATGTTAAGCTGACAGAGGAGAATAAGTCATGCCGTCAATCAATCTTTTAAGCCGTGAAATATCGGAACTTATAGCAGCAGGTGAAGTTATCGAAAGACCTTCATCGGTAATCAAGGAACTGATCGAAAATTCCATAGATGCAGAAAGCAGACATATAGTTGTAGAGATAAAAAACGGCGGATCCACATTTATCAGGATAACAGATGACGGATGCGGGATTTCCGGAGAAGATGTTCCGAAGGCGTTTCTGAGACATGCGACCAGCAAGATCACAACAGCTGATGACCTTGCCGGTATTCTGACTCTGGGATTCAGAGGAGAGGCTCTTGCTTCAGTATGCGCTGTTTCAAAAACCGAAATGATGACAAAGCAGCGTGATGACGAGTACGGAACGCATTATATAATCGAGGGATCTGAAGAAAAACTTATGGAGAAGAGCGGATGTCCTGACGGAACAACGCTGATAATAAGAGATCTTTTCTACAACGTCCCTGCAAGACAGAAATTTATGAAAAAGGATGTTGCGGAAGGAAATGCCGTATGCAATATCGTAAATAAAATAGCACTTTCACATCCTGAGATATCATTTAAAATGATCAGGGACAATAAGCCTGAGCTCAGAACAGCCGGAGACGGAAAGCTTCTTTCTGCAGTATATGCGGTTTACGGCAAGGATTTTGCCCATGATATGCTCGAAGTGGATTATGAGCAGAACGGAATAAGAGTATCAGGATTTACAATAAAACCGTTATATTCAAAGGCAAACAGAACTTTTCAGAATTTTTTTGTAAATAACCGTTATATCAAATCCCAGGTTTGTGCCGCAGCCGTTGAGGAAGCGTACAAGGGACTTATTATGGTCGGAAAATTTCCTGCCTGTGTGTTAAAGATAGAAATGTCTCCTGACATTGTGGATGTAAATGTTCATCCGGCAAAGGTCGAGGTAAGATTTTCAGACGACAAGCCTATCTATGAATGCGTTTATTTTGCTGTCAAATCAGCCCTTATGAAAGCAGGACTGATATACGATTTTCAGCTGAAAAATACTCCGGTTCAGACTGTATCGTCAGAAAAATATGAACAGCCGGCTCTTCCTGTTGAAAACAGCATACCTTTGGCTGCTGAAGAGAAAAAGATTCCGGAAAAAATTTTTATCCGACCTGAGAATAACTATTCTGAAGCATCAAAGAACAGTTCAAAGACTGATCCGGATACGCAGCCTGTCAGAACAGAAAGATCTTTGAATTTGTCAAATGAAAACAGGATGACGGTAAGCATTTCCCAGAAAACTGCTCCTGTTTACAGGCAGACTGCAGAACCTGAAATAAAAACAAAAGAAGTAACTGATCCTGTTCCCGTTCGTGCTCCTGCTCAGACCGCGCCTTCAGCACAGGAAAAAGAAAAATATCAGGAACCTGCAGCTGTTCATCCTGAACCTGTAAAAAAACCGGAACCTTTAAAAAGAAATGATCCTGACGCATCAAATGACGAAGAGAGTTCTTCATATTCTTACATAAATACTGATTCACTTAAAAGAAAAAAACCTGAACCTGAACCGGTCGCTCCTGTTCAGGTCAGAGAGGAAAAGCCTGTCATAAGATATATAGGTGAAGCCTTCAGCGGATATGTTATTGCCGAAGTGAACGATAAAATAATAATCATGGACAAGCATGCCGCACATGAGCGAATGATCTTTGAACGTCTTAAGGCTGAGCAGAAGGATCCTGCCAGTCAGCTTATTCTTTGTCCTGAAGGGATCCTTCTGTCACTTGATGAAGCTGATGCGCTTGCAGATAATGCGGAGATCCTGGCAGATATGGGATTTGAAATAGATTTTTCAGGAAGCCCGTATGTATATGTAAAGGCGGTACCGACAATAATTTCCCACCTTGATATGAGTGAACTTATTCCGGAAATTGCTGAAAATTTCAGAAAAAACAAAATTGATCCGAAGCCGGATGCAATAGATGACATTCTTCATTCCATAGCATGCAAGGCTGCCATAAAAATGAATGACAAGAACAGTGAAACAGAACTGCACAGGCTGATATGCGATGTATATGAAAATGAAAAGATCAGACACTGTCCTCACGGCAGACCGGTGCTTTTTACTATATCAAAATACGATCTTGAAAAGCAGTTCAGAAGAAGGGTTTAATAAAATATGAAAAAAAAGATTCTTGTTATAGCAGGTCCGACTGCGTCCGGGAAAACAGCGCTCGGTGCAGCCATGGCAAAGATACTTGGCGGAGAAGTGATCTCAGCAGACTCGATGCAGATCTACAAGGGTATGGATATTGCTACAGCAAAGCCGACACCTTCAGAAATGGACGGGATACCGCATCATCTTATTGATTTTGTTGAGCGTACTGAAAATTATTCGGTTGCACAGTATGTTGAAGATGCTTCGAAAAAAGCAGAAGAGATCTTTGAACGCGGCAGATTGCCGATCGTTGTCGGAGGAACAGGACTGTATATATCTTCTTTTATGAATAATATAGTATTTGCGGAGATAAAATCTGATGATTCTCTCAGAAAAAAACTCAGAGACGAGGCAGCTGAAAACGGGAATGAATATCTTCTGAACAGACTCAGAATGTGTGATCCGGAAACTGCATCTGAACTTCATCAGAATGATCTTTCGAGAGTTGTCAGAGCACTTGAAGTTTTTGAACTTACCGGAAAAACAATGAGTGAACTGAAAAAAGAAAGCATGACAGCAGAATCACCGTATGATTTTATTTTTACCGGAATCACTTATTCTGACAGACAGATCCTGTACGACAGAATCAACAGAAGAGTCGACATTATGATGGAAAAGGGTCTTCTTGAAGAAGCTCATGATATATTTTTGCAGCGTGATACGGTCGGAACTGCTCATCAGGCAATAGGCTGCAAGGAACTTGCACCGTATTTTGAAGGCGTTTCTTCACTTGAAGAATGCCTTGAAAAAATAAAGCAGGAGACCAGAAGATATGCCAAAAGGCAGCTTACATGGTTCAGACACAGGGATGGAATATCATGGATCACAGCTGAAAAAAATGACGATTTAAATTTTTTTATAAAAAAATGTGAAAATATTGTAGCCAAAAATTAAATAATATGATATAATAGAGTGTATGTAGGCTGAAAGCCCGCAAAAAGACAAAAAAACAGACTTTTTTTTGCTGCACTTTTGCAGAAGATGCAGCGCATTATTTATTTTTATTTTATTTTTATCTGCAAAGAAGGAGTATTTTTATGAAAAAGCAGTTGAACTTACAGGATTGTCTTTTATACCAGGCAAGAAAAGAAAAAATAATGATCACCATTTATCTTACAAACGGTTTTCAGTTCAAGGGTATTGTAAAGGGCTTTGACAGCTATATCGTTATTCTTGACTGTGACGGAAAACAGCAGATGGTTTACAAACATGCAATTTCTACAATCGTTCCATCAAGACATATTTCAATTCTTGACAGCGCTATTGCAGAGAAGGCTGAATAAAAATGAACGCACGTACTACAAAACTGCTGCTGGTAATAATAATTCTTTTTATGACGTTTACCATTGTGACAGTTGTGGTGCATCTTTTTAACAATGATTATATTACTGAAACTGCTGTTGCAGCGACTGCATCCAATTCTGTTTCTTTTAAAGGTGTATATGTCAGAGACGAAGAGGTTCTGTATGACGACGGTCCGGTTATCAGTTATGAAGTAAACGACGGCGGCAGGGTAAGCAAAAATGAAGTTGCGGCAAATATATATTCAGATGAAGAACAGATTCAGATAAAAGAAGAAATTCAGAGTCTCGAAAATGAAATTGCCATCCTGGAAAAAATACAGAATCCGGGAACTAAAGAAGTAGCACAGCCATCGTACCTTGCTTCATTGATCGAGGAAAAGTACAAAGAGATATCTTTGTGCAAGGAAACCGGAAATCTCGAACAGTTAAAAGCTGTAAAGGAAGAGCTGCTTATTTATCTGAGTACAATGCAGTATGTTGTAACGAAGGATTCCAATGATGAATCCTCAGAGATTCAGGCAAATATTGATTCACTGAGAACCAGATTAAATGAACTGAACCTGAAGAAAAAAGATCCGATAAGACAGATAATCGTATCTCACTCAGCTTATTTTGCAAGCTATGTTGACGGATATGAAAATATTCTTACATATGACAAAATGGATACTCTTACCGCTGCACAGATCAGATCGGTAACGGATTATCATGAAGTTGAGTCTGATGAACAGCCGGTCGGAAAACTGATAAACGGATATCAGTGGAAAATAATCGGCGTAATCGATGATCAGTCAAATCTTTTTGCAAAGGAACGAGGAATTTTTAAATCAGGAAAAGAAGTGTCCCTGTATTTTCCTGCCGATGATAAAAGTGTCAATGCAACAATTGAGAGCATTCGTGATGGTGATCGTGAAAAAGAAAAGATCATTACACTTTCATGTGCAGAAATGTCATATGATTTCGTTCAGCACAGGGTAGAAACAGTAGAAATACAGGATAAAATAGTAAAAGGCATCAGGGTTTCACGTGATGCGATATGCTTTAAGAAAATGCAGGTCAAAAAAACTGATCCTGAAACAAAAGAAACCATTTTAGAAGAAAAAGAAATTAAGGGCGTTTATGTTAAGGTCGGTGAAAATGTTCAGTTCAAACGAGTTGAGGAAATATTCATCGGTGAAGACTATATCATTTCAGAAGTTAAGGCTGACGATGATTACGTTCAGCTTTATGATGATACAATAATAAAAGGGGCAGTGCTGAAATGAAAACGCAGTTTGATTATGTTGACGAAAACTATAAAAGGATAGTTTATAATCTTAATGAAGCGAAAGTAAAGTCCGGCAGGGAAAATGACAGCATTGAAATAATGGCAGTTACAAAAACGGTTGACCCGAAAGTGATCAACCATGCAGTTTCTTCATGCGGGATCAGGGTACTCGGAGAAAACAGGGTTCAGGAATATCTTTCAAAAAAAGATGAATATCTTCCTGCTTCGGTACATTTTATAGGACAGCTTCAGACAAATAAAGTTAAGTATATTACAGATTCTGTTGATATGATACAGTCTGTTGACAGCTTTAAGCTTGCAGCAGAAATTGACAGACATGCAAACAGGATCGGTAAAACTATTGATATTTTATGCGAAGTTAATATTGCAGGTGAGGAAAGCAAAGGCGGCGTTGTTCCTGAAAAACTTGAAGAGCTGCTTTGTGATATTTCCAAACTTAACAATATTAAGGTTTGCGGACTTATGACGGTTCCGCCTGCACTTGATTCAGAAAAATTTTTATTGAAGATGCAGGAATTATATATTGACATTTCATCAAAAAAAATAGATAATATTAATATGAATGTCTTGTCTATGGGAATGTCGGGGGATTATGAAAAAGCAGTAAAATACGGTTCAACAATGATCCGGATAGGAAGCGCTTTATTTGGCGCAAGGGTTTATAAGTAAAGTATATTTAATGTTTTTATTATTTGTCGCACAAAATGATAAAAACAGGAGTATTCTATATTTTCATTGTGCGAGGAAAGGAAAAATATAATGAAGCTATTGGATAGTTTAAAGGATTTCTTTTTACCGCCGGAACAGGAAGACGATTATCAGCCTGAACCACCAAAACAGGACATGCAGGCCGTTCATCAGCCAATGCAGACAAATGATTATGATGCTATATCAGAAGAAAAAAGAAATAAGGTAGTAAATATTCAGGCTACAGCACAGTTTCAGGTTGTTCTTGTTAAGCCGGAGGTATTTACAGATGCCAAGCAGATAGCAGATCATCTTATCGCAAAGAAGACAGTTGTTCTTAACCTTGAAACTGCATCAGCAGAAAACAAGAGAAGAATCATAGACTTCCTTGTAGGTGTTGCATATGCAAACGGCGGAAGTCTCAAGCCGGTCGCTAATCTGACATATATCATTACACCATACAACGTTGGTTTTGTAGGTGAAGATCTTGTTGGGGAACTCGAAAACAACGGAGTCATTATCTGATCTGTTTTTTTGATCTGTAATGAACATAATTTTTTACATTTTAAGAGGTGAAAGAGTTGATTAAAGCAAGTGAAATAAATGGTCAGAGATTTGAAAAGGCTGCTTTCGGTTACAAACAGGAGGATGTTGATGAATTCCTGAGCGTACTTGCGGCAGATTACTCTCAGCTTGAAAAAGATAATGAAGAAATAAACAGCAAACTTCAGATACTCGCAAACAAAGTAAGAGAATACAGAAATGACGAAGAGGCTGTAAAGGATGCTCTTTTATATGCTCAGAAAGAATCACACAAGATCGTGTCAGATGCAAGTGCAAAAGCAGAAGAAATGCTTAAGAGTGCACGTCTTGAAAGTGAAAAGATAATCAGCGATGCAACTACAGATTCAAGAAAATCACTTGACGAAATAAAGGCTGAACTTGTAAAAGAGCAGGAAAAACTTGAAGCTATGCAGAAAAAGGCATCTGATTTTAAAAAGCGTCTTTTTGATCTTTATAAATCTCACCTGGAGCAGATAGCTTCTATTCCTGAAACTGAAGGCAATGTGGAATATGAAGAATACGAAGAGTATGAAGAGTATGAGGAATACGAAGAAGTAGTTGAAGAAGAAACAGTTGAATCTGCACAGAATGATCAGGTTCAGAATTCTTCAGACAGTATTTCTACAAATAATTTTGCACAGGCGGTCAAACAGCATCAGATGAACGAGGATTCACAGGAAAAAACAGAAGAAAAGCCGGATCCGTTCAGAACACAGTCGATCCCGATCATAGGCGGCGGTGACAACAAGTATGCTGAGCTTCAGTTCGGTCAGCAAAACACAATAAAATAAAAATCATTTAATAAATGCAAAGGAAGATTATCAAATGTCTCAGGATTATAATAATACCTTAAATTTACCAAAGACAGATTTTCCTATGAGAGGAAATTTGCCGGCAAAAGAGCCTGAAACACTGGAAAAGTGGGAATCAGACAGACTCTATTACAAAATGATCGAGAAAAATGCAGGAAAACCTTCATATATTCTCCATGACGGTCCTCCGTATGCAAACGGCGAAATACATCTTGGAACAGCACTTAACAAAGTTCTTAAGGATTTTATCATAAAATATAAAAATATGAGCGGTTTCTGCGCTCCGTATGTACCCGGATGGGATACTCACGGACTTCCGATCGAACTTAAGGCATTAAAGTCAATCGGAGTTGAAAACGGTGCAGTTTCACCTGTTGAACTCAGAAAACATTGTAAGGACTTTGCACTTACTCATGTTCAGAATCAGATGAAGCAGTTCAAGAGACTCGGAAGTCTCGGAAACTACGATGATCCGTATGTAACTCTTAAACCTGAGTATGAAGCAAGACAGATAGAAATATTCGGAAAAATGGCTAAGGACGGATACATGTACAAGGGACTTAAGCCTGTTTACTGGTGCCCTGACTGTAATACTGCCCTTGCAGAAGCAGAAATAGAATATTCAAATGATGACTGTCATTCTATCTATGTAAAATTTAATGTAACAGATGACAAGGGTCTCTTTACAACAATGGGACTTGATCTTTCAAATATATATTTTGTTATCTGGACAACTACAACATGGACAATTCCGGGCAACCTTGCAATCTGCGTAGGTCCTGAATATGAGTATACACTTGTAAAAGCAAACGGTGAATACTATGTAATGGCTGCAGAGCTTGTTCCTGCTGCAATGAAAGCTGCCGGAATCACAGAATATGAAACAACAGGCTCATTTAACGGAAAAGACCTTGAATATATCCAGACAAAACATCCTCTCTTTGACAGACCTTCTCCGGTTATCGTAGGCGATCATGTAACACTTGAAAGCGGTACAGGATGCGTTCATACAGCTCCGGGACACGGTGTTGAGGACTATGAGGTATGCAGAAATTATCCTGAGATCGGTATTGTTGTTCCGGTTGATGCAAAGGGTGTTCTTACAAAAGAAGCCGGAGAGTTCGAAGGACTTACAACAGTACAGGCAAACAAAGCAATAGCTGAAAAACTCGAAGAGGTTCATGCTCTTCTTGCTATAGAAAAGATCGTCCATCAATATCCTCACTGCTGGAGATGCAACAGTCCTATAATCTTCAGAGCAACTTCACAGTGGTTCTGTTCAGTAAACGGATTTAAGGATGAAGCAGTAAAAGCAATAGAAAAAGTTCAGTGGATACCGGGATGGGGCGAAGACAGAATTAAGGGAATGGTTCGTGACAGAAGTGACTGGTGTATTTCCCGTCAGAGAACATGGGGCGTTCCGATACCGATCATTTACTGTAAAGACTGCGGTAAACCGATCGTAAATGATGATACAATCAAAGCCATAGCAGATGCGTTCAGAAAAGACGGTTCTGATATATGGTGGACAAAGGAACTGAATGAATTTATTCCTTCAACAGTAAAATGTGAATGCGGATGCTCTGAATTCACAAAAGAATATGACATCATGGATGTTTGGTTTGACAGTGGTGTTTCACATTCAGCTGTTATGGAACAGTATGATGAATTAAGCTGGCCTGCAGATCTTTATCTTGAAGGTGCTGACCAGTACAGAGGCTGGTTCCAGTCATCACTCCTTACTTCAGTTGTATACAAGGGAACTGCTCCATACAAGGCAGTATGTACTCACGGCTGGGTAGTTGACGGTGAAGGAAAAACCATGCATAAGTCACTCGGAAACGGTATTGCACCAAATGAGATAACAGATGTTTACGGTGCAGATATACTCAGACTCTGGGTTGCTTCATCTGACTATCATTCAGATATCAGAATTTCCAAGGAAATACTCAAGCAGCTTTCTGAAGCATACAAGAAGATCAGAAATACTGCAAGATTTATTTTAGGAAATATATCAAACGGAGAAGGATTCAATCCTGATGTTGATATGGTTCCTGATGATAAACTTACTGAGATCGATAAGTGGGCAGTTTCAAGATTTGATGCACTTATTGACAAGGTAAATGAAGGATACAATAACTTTGATTTCCATATAGTATTCAAAGCTATCCATAACTTCTGTGTAGTTGATATGTCTAACTTCTATCTTGATATCATCAAAGACAGACTTTACTGCTGTGAAGAAAAGTCTGAAGAAAGAAGAGCTGCACAGACAGCAATGTACAAGATACTCAGCGGAGTATCAAGACTCATTGCTCCTATTATGTCATTTACTGCTGAAGAGATCTGGAAGTACATGCCTCATTTGTCTTCTGAAGATACACAGAGTATTTTCCTTAACGATATGCCTGTAAAGAGTGCAGTAAAGGTTTCTGCTGATTTTGAAGCAAAATGGACATTGATATATGATCTTCGTCAGTCAGTAAATAAAGCTCTTGAAATCAAGAGAAATGACAAGATGATCGGAAAATCACTTGAAGCAGCAGTTAAGCTTTTCTGTAATGATCAGAATTATGACGCAGTTAAGGCTTGCGAATCTGAACTTGCTGAGATCTTTATCGTTTCAAAGGTTGAAGTGGTAAAAGAAGGCGATGGTGAATTTGATCCGCAGACATTGGGAGCATCAGGCACAGCAACTGAGATAAGTGTATCTATTGAAAAGGCATCAGGCGACAAATGCGAAAGATGCTGGACATATTCTGAAACAGTCGGAAAGAATCCTGCACATCCTACACTTTGTGCAAGATGCGCATCAGTTGTAAAATAGTAACAAAAAGGCCTGTCGTTTTTATAGATAAGAGCGGCAGGCTCTTATAATGATTTGTAGAATAAAGGTGAAACATGATAATATTAATAATGATTATTATTACTGCTCTTCTTGTTTGTTCCGATCAGCTGCTTAAATACTGGGCAATACAGAATCTGGCGCCGTCCGGTATATCACAGCCGTTCATAAAAATAGGAAAGACAGAGATAATCAATCTTTGCTATACAGAAAATCATGGGGCTGCATTCAGTATAATGAGTGATAAAAAGTGGTTTACAATAGGCTTTGCCCTGTTAGCAATGGTTGTATTTGCAGTGTTTATGATCAGACACTACAGAGACTCAAAGTTTGTAATGATAATTACATCGCTTGTAATGAGCGGTGGAATAGGGAATATTATTGACAGGGTCTGCAACGGATATGTTGTGGATTATATTGAAATAAGACTTTTCAAATTTGCTATATTTAATTTTGCCGATATTCTTGTAACAGTCGGCATTATGATCCTGCTGGTTTATTTTTTGTTTATATACGATAATAAAAAGGAAATTTAGAAATATTTGGTGATAAAAAATGTCCGTTGAAAAATTCATGAATGAAGTTTGTGAAGCTGAAGCAGGTTCACGAATTGACAAGTGGATATCAGATAAAGACTTTGGTCTTACAAGAAGTGCAGCGGCAAAGCTTATTACTGATGGAAATGTTTATGTAAACGGCAAACAGCCGTCAAAAAATTACAGGATCTGCACAGGAGATATTATTGAACTGGATATTCCGGAACCGGTAATGCTTTCTGCAGAACCTGAAAATATTCCTGTAGATATTGTATATGAAGATGATGATCTTCTGGTAGTAAATAAACCAAAAGGAATGGTAGTACATCCTGCAGCCGGAAACTACAGCGGAACACTGGTAAATGCGCTTATGTATCACTGCAGCGGCAGACTTTCCTCAATAAACGGAGTTATCCGACCGGGGATCGTTCACAGGATAGATAAAAATACAAGCGGTCTCCTGATAGTCGCAAAAAATGATTTTGCACACCAGGGACTTGCTGAACAGATAAAAGTGCATTCTTTTACACGTGAATATGAAGCAGTTGTCTGCGGAAGACTTCGTGAAACATCGGGTACGGTCAATGCTCCGATAGGAAGACATAAGACAGACAGAAAGAAGATGTGTGTAACAGAGCTGAATTCAAAAGAAGCGATAACACACTATTCTGTCATAACACAGTTTGAAAATTATGCACATGTAAGATTGAAACTTGAAACAGGAAGGACTCATCAGATAAGAGTCCATATGAAATACATAGGTCATCCCGTTTTGGGGGATGATGTGTACGGAACACCGTACAAGGGGATCGAAGGACAATGCCTTCATGCGAAGAAAATAGGATTCATACATCCCGTAACAGGGGAGTATCTTGAATTTGATAGTGAACTGCCGGAATATTTCGGCAGGATACTAAATAAATTAATTTAATTTTTTTACGGAGGAGTTTATTTTATGGATGCTTTGATAAAAAAACAGCTTGAGATAACAGCTGCAAATGTTAGAAAGGGTGTTATCGAGGGCACTTTTAATGCAAAGTCAGGTCATCCGGGTGGATCTATGTCTATCGCAGATGTTCTTACGTATCTGTATTTCAATAAACTGAATATTGATCCTAAAAATCCGGACATGAAGGAGAGAGACAGAGTAGTACTTTCAAAAGGTCATACTGCACCTGCTTTATATTCAGTTCTTGCAGAAAGAGGATTTTTCTCCAAGGAAGAACTCAAGTCATTAAGACACATCGGAGCACTTCTTCAGGGTCATCCCTGCATTCATATCCCGGGTGTTGATATGAGCAGCGGTTCTCTCGGACAGGGAATCTCAGCAGCATGCGGAATGGCACTTGCAGGAAAGATCGACAATGCTGACTACAAGGTATACACTATCCTTGGCGACGGTGAAATCGAAGAAGGTCAGGTATGGGAAGCATCAATGTTTGCAGCTCATTACAAACTTGACAATTTAGTTGCTATAGTAGATAACAACGGTCTTCAGATAGACGGTAAAATAACAGAAGTATGTTCACCGGAACCTATTACTGACAAATTTGCTGCATTCGGCTGGCATGTTATTACAATGGATGCTCATGACTTTGATGACATTGAAAGAGCTTTCAACGAAGCAGAAACAATTTCCGGAAAGCCTGTAGTTATAGTTCAGAAGAGCGTAAAGGGCAAGGGAATCTCATTTATGGAAGATAAAGTAGGCTGGCATGGTAAAGCTCCTAACAAGGAAGAATATGATCAGGCTATGGCAGAACTCGATGCACGCATCAGTGAATTATCCAAGTAATTGACTTTCAGAAAGGAAATAGTGAATATGGCAGATTTAGTTAAACAGGCTACCCGTGAAAGCTACGGTGAAGCATTAAAAGAACTCGCAGAAGAATGTAAAGATCTTGTTGTACTTGATGCAGACCTTGCAGAAGCTACCAAGACTGTAATATTAAAGAAAGCATATCCTGAAAAGCATTTTGACTGCGGAATCGCAGAAGCAAACATGATGGGCGTTGCAGCAGGACTTGCAGCAGCAGGAAAGATTCCTTTTGCCAGCAGCTTTGCAATGTTTGCAGCAGGACGTGCATTTGAAATAGTAAGAAACTCAATAGGATATCCTCATCTTAACGTTAAGATCGGTGCAACACATGCAGGTATTTCAGTAGGTGAAGACGGTGCTACCCATCAGTGCAATGAAGATATCGCACTTATGAGAACGATCCCGGGAATGACAATCATCAACCCTGCTGATCCTGTTGAAGCAAAGGCAGCTGTAAAGGCAGCAGCAGCTTTCAACGGACCTGTATATCTCCGTTTCGGAAGACTTGCTACACCTGTATTTAATGACAAGGATACATATAAGTTTGAGATAGGCAAGGGTGTTACACTTAAAGAAGGCAATGATCTTACAATCGTTGCAACAGGACTTCTTGTATATGAAGCAATGGAAGCAGCAGAAACACTCAAGGCTGAAGGAATAAATGCAAGAGTAATCAACATTCATACTATCAAACCTCTTGACAAGGAACTTATCTGCAAAGCTGCAAAGGAAACAGGTCTTATCATTACAGCTGAAGAACACAGCGTAATCGGCGGTCTTGGCTCAGCAGTTGCTGAAGCAGTTACAGAAGAAGGCTGTGCAGTTCCTGTAGTTAAGATCGGTGTAAATGATGAATTCGGTCACAGCGGTCCTGCAGTTGATCTTCTCAAGGAATTCGGTCTGAGCCGTGAAAATATAGTTGCTAAAGCTAAGGAAGCTTTTAAAAAGTTTAAATAATATTGAATATTTTTTAGTCTTTTTTAAGACTGATTTAAAAAAAAACCTGCGAGTCTCTCGCAGGTTTTTTTGAAAAAATAGGAACATTGATGAAACCTAAGTATATAGAAAATGAAAACCTTTTCAATTATAGCCTGAAATGTGTAATAATTATGTCAGAAAAGCAATGATAAAATTTGAAAAAATTATTGAAATCTTTCAAAATTGCTGATACACTTAAAAGTACAAAGATTGTATGTAAGGAGTGTATTACATGAAAAAGTTAAAGAAAATATGTGCAGCAGCTACTGCAGTTTTAGTCGCAGGCACCTGTACGCAGATGAATTGGGAAAACTCTTGGGTAAATGCAGAATCTGATGTACTGACAAGTTCGTTTGATTCAACGACGGACGGATGGTCAGCACGAGGAACATGCAGTGTAAAAGTAAGCAGCAGTGCTTACAAGGGAGACGGTTCGCTATACGTATCAGGTCGAACAAATTCATGGAATGGCGCATTGATCAGCGTTGATGATTTACTTGGATCAAATGATACATATGATTTCAGTGCATATGTAATGTATGATGAAGGTGAATCAGAGGAAGAATTCTATATGTCAATGCAGTACAGCGACCAGTCCGGAAAGGTTGTTTATGATCATATGGCATTGCAAACAGTAAAAAAAGGTACATGGACAGAAATTTCCGTGCCCGGTTATGAAGTGCCGTCCGGTGCATCTGATCTGACCTTGTATTTTGAAACACCGGAGAGCATAATTGATTTTTATATAGATGAGGTTAAGATCACTTCCACAGGTGAAGGTTCATCTTCATCACAGGGATCATCAGGAAACAAAACAGGATTTATATTTGGTGATGTAAATCATGATGATGTTCTGAATATAGCTGATGTTGTTGCTCTCAAAAGTCTTGTTTTAGAGGGAGAAACAGAAGAATACAACAGAAATGCAGACCTTGATGCTGATGCAGAAATAGGTGCTTCTGATGTAAAGCTTATGTACCAGTATATGTCCGGTGAAATAAGTGAATTCCCTGCTGAGTCACTTCCGCCTGTAAAGATAAACGGAGATGATGATGACATTTTTGATGACAGTTATGATGCAAATTATAAAGAACCTCTTAGCGGAGATACTTTAAAGATGGCACAGGATTCATTCTACAGATGCGGCAACACATACAGACTTTTAAAGAAGATCGCTCAGGCTAAAAGAGGCGAAACAACTACAATAGGATATCTCGGCGGATCAATTACAGAGGGTTCAAACGCCGGAGCAAACGACTGCTATGCAAGAAAATCATATGAATATTTTGCAAGTGAATACGGTACCGGAAACAACGTAAAATATGTAAATGCCGGTTTGTCAGGTACGTCATCTGTTCTGGGTGTATACAGAGCTCAAAGAGATCTTCTTTCCAAAAATCCTGATGTTATATTTATTGAATATTCTGTAAACGATCAGGGTTCAACCGAATTCCAGAAATCATTTGAATCACTTTGCAAACAGTGTCTGATGCAGGAAAATGAACCGGCTGTTATAGTTCTGGTTACACGTTCAGAAACAGGCGGATCATGTCAGGAACAGATGGCAAAGGTTGCAAAGAACTATGATCTCGGACTTATAAGTGTTGATAATGCCGTTTCAAATGCGATCAAGTCAGGCAAGATGAAATGGGGAGACTACGGCAGTGACCAGTTCCATCCTCACAAATCAGGTCATCAGCTTGTAGCAAACTTTATTGAATATTACTGGAGACAGGCACAGTTAAGCAAGAACAGATCAACTTCATATGAGATCCCGACAACAACAGTTTTCGGAGACCAGTATGCAACAGGAACAATGGTTGATTTCAGTGAACTGAAAGATTTCAATGCAGGTTCATTCAAAAAAGGAACAAGTATTCAGGCATTCCCGAACGGCTATACTTTCAGTAAAAACGGAAATACACCTATGACATTTACCGTTGAAGGCAAGGGTATTGCTCTTCTGTTCAAGTCAAATGCTTCCGGAATGGGTACTGCAATTGTAAACGTAAACGGAAAAGACTATAAAGTAACAGCAAATAAACAGTATACATGGGGCGGTCCTGACGCTGACTGCGTATTTGTACAGGATAAGACAGAAACGCTTAAGGTTTCGATATCCATGGAAAATGGATCGAGCAATTATGAACTGCTTGGTATTGGTGTATATAAATAATTACTTTTATAATTTAAATAATAAAAACAGAGTCTGTATATTATTATGCAGGCTCTTTTTTCTGCAATTTACATATAGTAGAAAAAAAGATAAATTGGTAAAAAAATAATTAAATAAATATTGTCTTTTGGAGTAATATACAATTATGTTTTTCTGTTTATATAAATTGTTTGACATATGAAAAATTAAATAATAAAATAAAAATTGGGTATTTGGGAAATATGAAAAGGAGGAATGCTTTTGAAGAAAATAGTAATAGGTTTGAGTGCACTGATCATGGCGTCAGGTATACTGCCTGAAATAAGTGTACATAATCAACTTTATGCTGAAGAGTCGACATCAGTTCAGGAAACTGTGTTGTCTTCAAAAGCCAAAAATGGTAAAACTTATGTATCGGGAGGCAAGACAGGAAATGAACTTGTCATACCTTCAAAACTCGATGGGAAAAACATTGAAGGTGTTGACAGCAATGCGTTTTTAAATTCAAATGTTTTGCAGACACTGTCTTTTGAAAACGGGGTAAATTCAATAGGCAGCTATGCTTTTGAAAACTGCAGAAATTTAAAAACAGTAACATTTTCAGACAGTATTTCCAAAATAGGCGAAGGTGCTTATTCATGGTGCAGATCGCTAAAAACGGTAACCTTGCCTGAAGGCTTAAAAGTTATCAGCAGGAAAACATTTTACAGATGTTCAGGACTTGAAAGTGTAGTGATTCCGTCATCTGTAACAACAATTCAAAGTGAAGCATTCAAAGACTGTTCTTCACTTAAGAAAATTGAGTTTGAAACCGGTTCAAAATTATCATCGATAGCTGAAAATGCTTTTGACGGATGTTCGGCAGACTGTATAATAAGCTGTTCGGAAGATGATAAGGAAAATGAATCGATAAAAGCTCTTGAAAAAAGAATTGCTGAGATTGCGGGAACTGATTCAACGGGAAAAAGCAGTACAAAAATTAATAAGTCGCAAAATGTGGATTATTCATATGACAAACTGAAGAGACTTACGAAAGCTGCATATCAGAACAGCGGTGAACTAAAGTATACTTATGATAAAAATGGAAATATCACTAAGATAGAAACTACTGACAGCAAATCCGGATTTACCGGATTTTCAATGATGCTCGGAAGCAATATCGGAATAAATGTGTTTACAAATCTGAAAAACGATATTATAAATGATAAGGATGCATGTATCAGGTTTATAATGTCAGATAACAGTGCTGTGGAACAGAGACTGTCGGAACATGTCTCTGTAAACGGTTCAGAGTATTCATATCAGTGCAAGGTATCAGCCAAACTTCTGAATGAACCGATAATAATCCAGATAATATCAGGAAACGGTGTGGTTGTGGATTCAGTAAAATACAAAGCATCAGATTATCTGAATGTGCTTTCTGAAATGGACAGCCAGTACAGCGGAGTATGTGAAGCGCTTATAGAGTACAGTACGTCAGCAGCATATTATTTCGGAAATGAAAACGCAAAAGCAAAGAGCTATTCAGAAAGCGACTACAAAAAAACGGCAGAAAAAATAACTCCGTCATCCGGAATAAAAGATAAAGACTATATAGGTACAAGTCTTCTTCTGAAAAACAAGACCATACTTCGACATTATTTTTCCAAAAACGGCGAAGGAAGAAAAGCAAAGTATGATTCCAAAGGAAAAATAAGCATGTACTATATTGAACAGGAATTTGCACCCGGAAATTATGACCAGACAATCAGCGGATATGATTATTGCATATATGATTATATTTACTGTGCACTGGAAAATGATGAAATAGATGTAAAATTAAAAAATCTGTGTATGTCACTTTATAATTACAGCCAGGAATGCAAAAAAATTTCATGATATGATTTTTTTATTACTTAATCTGAAAAGATAATCGAATTAAAATTAAAAGGAGAGATATACAGCTTTGGATAAAAAATTGAGAAAAGTACTTAGTTGTTTTTTATCGCTGACATTACTTCTTCAGGAAGCCGGACAGGCAGGAAATGCGTATAATACGGTAAAAGCTGAAGGAACAGTAACAGAAAGCAGCAGTACTCAGGGCGAAGAAAAAAAATCGTCGTCTGAAGATATGACGCTGTCTGAAGATCTGACTCTGACAGAGGACATGACTGTCGGAAATCTTTATATGAATGACGGAACGCTTGATCTTAACGGTTATACATTAACTGTTGAAGGAAATCTTGTTCAGTCAGACGGTGAAATATATATTCATGCCGGAACACTGGATGTAAAGGGTAATTATCTGATACAGACAGAGACGATTACTGAGGATGAACAGGTGAAGTACAGCTTTAGTAAAGGTCAGCTGTCAATGATAAATGAAAAAGACATTGTCAATATTGGCGGCGATTTTGTAACAGATTCATCTGTAAATCATGAAGGAAAACTTACAGCCGGAACGATGACGGTTGGAGGAAACTTTACACAGCTCTACAGTCAGATGTATGCTAACTTCAGACCTACCGGCTCACATGCAGTGAAGTTCACAGCGGAAGGAACGCATGATATTTCATT
>JAZQPR010000054.1:0-19422 GCA_045628605.1 Oscillospiraceae bacterium | reverse complement strand
ACTCGGTTGGCGACGACCCGGGAAAATAGATCAGTGCCGGCACAAAAACAGGAGATGAAGAAATTCATCTCTTTATACATTCCTCCATAGCTCAGTCGGTAGTAGCACTTGACTGTTAACCAAGGTGTCGCTGGTTCGAGTCCAGCTGGGGGAGCTAGAGATAAGTCCGAACATTAATTTGTCCGGACTTTTTTTATTCTGACAGCACAGAACTTTGAAAAGTACAGAAGATATTCCACCGCGCCTCTTAGACTGTGAGTGAAATGACCGGTATATCAACACAGAGGATAACCCCATGCCCTTGCTTGTTAAAAGCAGAGCTTTAAAGAAAATCATTGAAAAAACATTTAAAAATGCACAATATGTATTTAAAGTTATTGATTTTTTTATTCAAATATGATATAATAGTAAATAATAGTAACATGGGGTAAAATCCTTTGGGATTTTAAATGTGACACATTCTATGGGGGATTTGAAGATGGATTCAGTTATGGAAAATAAAAGTTCAGAGCACGAACACAGCAAAGTCAATCTTCATCAGGACAAATATTACACTTTATGTGAATATAATATAGATACAGACTGCCTTATTCACACAAGCGGAAAGCTTCTTGAAAATTTCGGCTGCATAGTTCCGGCCAGGTTTTCAGAGCTCATATCTGCCACAGAACGTGATCCGGTTTTGGATGCTCTTTGCAAGCCGCGGATTAAAGAATATGTTCTCAGTGTCCTTAAAGGTGACAATATAATCAGCGACAGCTCCTGCGGAATAGATTTTTCGTTTGAAAAAGACGAAAAAATGCAGTGGGTTCATCTGTTGTGCATGCCTGTAAAATTCGGCTCAGGAAAATATGTTGAGATGCTTTTCTTAAATATAGACGAGGAAAAGGCCGGCTCGGAATTTGCAAATATGGATTCTGACAAGGATTCGCTCACAGGTGCACTTAACAGGGACGCAATAAAAAATGCAGTTGAGGAAATGGCTGCAAATGATGAGAACAACGTTTTTATTCTGATGGATATTGACGGGTTCAGAAAATTAAATGAGAAAAACGGACATGCCTGGTGCGACAGCATGCTTGTTGAAGTTGTAAACAAGCTGCGTCAGGGCTTGAGAAAAAATGACATAATAGGCCGTATCGGCGGAGATGAATTTTTTATCGGTCTTAGAAATGCTTCAAGCAGAGAATCCGTTGAGAGAATTGCAAAGCATATGTGCATTCTGGCGCGTCATGCGCTGTTTGACGGTATGCTTGTGTCTGCAAGTCTCGGAATTGTTTTCAGTCCAAAGCATGGAAAGTCGTTTGATGAATTGTTTCTTAAAGCAGATGAGGCTATGTTTGCTGCAAAGAAACGCGGCGGAAACTGTTATGTTTTTTACGGAGAACACAATGATGATTCCGAGGAGGACGTTTCCTATGCAGACAGCGTTCATGCGAGTCTTGAAGGCAGAACGATAAGGTATCTGTACTCTCATTATTTTATTATATATGATATAGAAAGCGATACTTTTGAATACAGTGAAAACTTTAAGGAAAAGTATTCATCATATGAACTTGAAAGATCGTTTTTTGACAATCTCAAGGATTACAAGGATGCAGATGAAAGAACGATCCTTCAGCTCAGGAAAAAGATAGAGGAGATCTCAAAGTCAGACGAGCCTTCTATCGTTCAGGCTGAATATTTGCTCAGAGACAAGGAAAACAAAGAACGCTGGTATCGTGTTTCGTTTGTTTGTCCTCAGCCGCATTTCAAGATCTGCATATCATTTATAGATATTCAGGATGAAGTGAATGAAAATCAGAGGCTTATTCAGCTGACAGAATATGATGAGCTGACAGGCATGCTAAATCGTTCAGCATTCTGCAATGAAGTTGATTCAGTAATGAAAAAGGAAAGGGAAAACAGTGAGAAAGGTGAATACTCACTTATTTTCCTTGATATAATAAAGTTCAAAGCCGTAAATGACATGTTCGGAAGAAATGAGGGCGACAAGCTGCTGGTCTATGTTTCCGATATTATCAACAGATGTGTCGGAGAAAAAGGAATTGTCAGCAGGATAGGCTCTGACAGATTCGGAATATTTGTCAAAGCATGCGGAATGGAACTAATAGAAATAATAGATACGCTGTTTGACAGAATAGGTGCGTATGATCTTTCATTTAAGGTTACATGCAATGCAGGGATCTATGTAACAACCAACGAAAAGCTCCCTGCAAATTCAATGATAGACAGAGCTGCCCTTGCGCTTTCAGCTATTAAGGGAAGCTATTCACAGAAGTATTGTATATATGATGAATCTCTCAGAAGTGACATGCTTGGTGAGCAGGAAATAGTAGGTGCCATGGCATCAGCCATAACTGAAAAACAGTTTCTTGTATATTACCAGCCTCAGTTCAATCATCTGGCAAGGGAACTGACAGGTGCAGAAGCTCTTGTAAGATGGGGACACAAAGAAAAAGGTCTGGTTTCACCGGGAGTGTTTATTCCGATTTTTGAGAAAAACGGATTTATTACAACACTTGATTATTATGTTTTTGAAAATGCGTGCATGTTCATAAGAAAATGTCTTGACATGGGATTGAAGGTAGTTCCTGTTTCAACTAACTTCTCGCGTCTTGATATTTTCAATCCCGAATATGTAAACACGCTTGAAGAGATAAGAAAGAAATATAATGTTCCTTCCGAATATCTCAGAATTGAGATCACGGAGTCTGCGATCGTAGGAAGCAGCCAGGCTGTAAACGATGTAATTGACAAGCTTCACAAATGCGGATATATCGTGGAAATGGATGATTTCGGAAGCGGATATTCTTCACTTAATATTTTAAAGGAAATTGATTTTGACATACTGAAGCTCGACATGAAATTTTTATCGGGCGAAGGCTCTGATGAAAAGGGCAGGATAATTCTGAGCTATATTGCACGTATGGCATCGGAGCTGAGGCTTCCTATTATTGCTGAGGGTGTTGAAACTGAAAACCAGGCTGATTTTCTTTCAAGCATCGGATGCGAATATTTCCAGGGCTATCTGTATTCAAAACCTGTTCCGGAAAATGATTATCTCGAAATAGTGAAGAATTCGGACAAAAAGAAATATATGTGACAAGAAAGCTGAAAAGGAGAAAATACTATTAAATCAGCCTGTTCTGATATTTTGAAGGAGAATATTGAATGAATAAACAGGAAGCAAAGCAGTATACAGATCTGAAAATTGACGAACTAAGATCTCTTTTTGAGCAGAAATATGATGTTAATATTTTTCCGCCTGTTCCGGAAGATGTTATAATCAATCTTGAAATGACATATAATATATTTTTCAAGGATGATTATAAAGAATGGCTGAATTTTTCTTCAAAAATGGCGGCAGTAAATAATGAAGTCAGAATGTATTTGCCTGATATTACCATAAACAAGGTGTTCAGTCTGCCGGTCGGATATTTTGTTGTCGGCGAGATCAAACCGCTTGATATAGTATTTGCCATAAATAAAAAGGGTATGTATTCATATTTTGTTCAGGGAAAAAATACACCTCTTGAAGCATTTGGCGATATTCTTGATATGATCTGCCGGTATATCAGAAAGGAACCGCTGCAGATAAATATTCCGGAAGAAAATAAAGCTCCTGAAAAAGCTGAAACTCCGGTTGTTTCAAAAGCTGAAAAAAAGGAAAATCTGCTTTCCTACTTCTTTGTTCCGAAAACTATCGGAGTCTATACAGAGCAGATAAAGCATATAAAAAATAACTGTAATATACTTCAGAATGAAAGTGCCACTTTTTTTGGTGAGCCGCTGGAGTTAAATGAAATAGAAGGTATAGAAAGCAGAATTGGCATCAGGTTTCCGATGGCATACAAGCTATGGCTTCAGAACTGCGGAAATGCCGATATTTACGGAGGTACTCTCCGGACGTTCAGACCGGATGAAAAGGGAGTTTATAAAAAATTTGTTCCGGATGAACTGATCACCATAGGTACTTTGATCGGTGACGGTGAATATCTTTGCCTTTCAAAAAAGAACGGAAAGTTTGTCCGCTACAGAAACGGTAAAATTCAGGAACTGTATGATTTCGGATGTGTTCTGACATGGATAGACGCGTTTTTAAAGGATCACATGCCTTATTCATCAGATGTCCGTCCGAAATACATAGCGCAGGACAATCAGATCCCGGGTATGTCTCCGAGAGAGATATATGTTTATCTTACCAGAATAAAGCCTGATAAATATGTTGATGCGGCGTTTTTCTGGAAAAACAGGATTTCCAAATATTCGCCGAAAAGAGATCAGTTTGTAAATTATCTCAAAAATACTTCAGTTGACAAACCTGAGGATTCAATTTCAGCAAATCTGTTTGATGAAATAATGCTCATGCTCAGAAGTGAGGCTGTCAGAGAGTACTGGAACAATGAGAGAGATCTCGTAAAGAGCGGAAGGGGAACTGAGAACTGGAATCCGAATCAGCAGCTGAGTATTATGAACATACTGTCCATGGAGGAAAAGCTGATAAGATTAAACGGCGGAATCCCTTCTGTGTTTGATGAAAAAAACAATACTGTAAAGAACGGTTCAGGTATGGATCTGAAATATGAAGTAAGAGCAGTAAAAAATATTGATGATCATCCGGAATTTGCTGCAAATGTTGATAATCTGAAGGGCTACTACATACTGCCGTGTACAGAAGGATGATGAAAATACTGTATGGATTCTGAAAAATATATAGTCTTGAGAATAGATGATCCGGATTTCGGCTGTGAGGGCGTTCCGGACGGATGTTCGCCTTCAGCAACGGTGCTTCTGTCTGATGAAAACGGAAAACAGTTTATCATAAGGCAGGAGGATGCAATGCTTTATCAGAGGCAGATCGATGAAGGATGCACGGTTTGTTTTGATGAGGAAAAGAACCTTGTGCTTTGTTAAAATTATTTAGTAAATTTGTAATTGAATTCCCGGTGTCACTGTGATATAATAAAATCTGGTTTGATTTTATCACAGTGACACCGGGAGATGTTTTTTATGTTGTCATTTTTAAAAAAAGAGCCGGTTCTGACAGTTGCGTCGCTGGCGGCTCTTATCTCATGCTTTTTTGTGTTTCCTTCAAAGGAATATATCGGGTATCTTGACTTACATGTTCTTATTTTGCTGTTCTGTCTTATGATAGTGGTTGCAGGGCTGATGAAAACAAGGCTTTTTGATATGATATCCGCAAAGATACTGTCATCGTCAGACAGCAGCAGGATCATAGCACTTCTGCTGACGAACATAACATTTTTAAGTGCAATGCTCATAACAAATGATGTTGCGCTTATCACTATGGTACCGTTTTCTGCAGGAGTTTTCAAAAAGAGCGGAAAAGATCAGCTCATCAAACTTGTAGTGCTTGAAACAGTTGCTGCAAATCTCGGAAGTATGATCATGCCTTTCGGAAATCCTCAGAATCTGTATCTGTATTCACACTTCAAAATGAAAATGAGCGATTTTGCATCAGCGACACTTCCGTTCGGTCTGCTGAGTCTGATTTTGATAAATGCATCGGTTTTTCTTCTGATAAAAAAAGAAAAAATAGTATGTGACGAAACAGCTGAAGTTAAGATAGAAGGAAAAAGAGATCTTGTTGTTTTCGGTGTTCTGTTTGTACTGTGTGTACTGACAGTTTTTAAAGTGATCAATGCTGCGGTATGTATAGCAGTCGTAGCTGCTGTGTGCCTTTTTATCGACAGAAAGCTGTTTTTAAAAGTTGATTATTTTCTTCTTCTGACATTCTGCGCATTTTTTATTTTCGTAGGAAATATGAAAAATATCGAGACTGTAAGCACGTTTATTTCAGGCTTTACACAGGGAAGAGAGTTTATTGCAGGAGTCCTTTCAAGTCAGATAATCAGCAACGTTCCTGCGGCTATGATGCTTTCAGGTTTTACTGATAACGCAGCCGACCTGCTGATGGGAACTGATATCGGCGGACTCGGAACACTGGTCGCTTCTCTTGCAAGTCTTATTTCATATAAACAGTACTCAAAAACTGAAAATGCCGACATGAAAAAATATCTTGTCTGGTTTACTGCAGTAAATGTCATATTTCTTGTGATACTTGCAGGGACTTATATGCTTCTTAAATAAAATGACCTTCGCCACCGCTTTTGCGGCGGCCCTCTTCCCATTTCAGGCAACGTTTATTAAGGTGTGAAGCTTATTATTTAACTTATATATAAAATAAAGCGACATTTCAAAATATGATCTGTCGCTTTATTTAGTATGTACTTATTAATCAGAACCATCTCTTGTTTTACGTCCCCTGAAAGGGGAAGAGGGCCGCTGCGAAGCAGTGGCGAAGGGGTGACACTGTGAAGAATTTCGGTGAACCACACCGCGAAGTGGTTAAAGAAAAATATTTTTGACAGCCGTGTGCCTGTATTCGGAAAATCTGAATTTTATACCCTTCTGCTCAAATATTTCAGATCTGCTGACAGGTACCCATTCATCTGAATTTTCAAAATCAATAATATATTTGTCTGCTTTTTTCTGTTCATAGACCTGTGTGATAAAAGCAGTTTCACAGTATGGAAGCATTATGTTATAGATCTCTTCGCCGCCTATTATAAAAATATCTTCAGTTTTTATACCGCGAAGATATGAAAACAGATTGTCTGTACTGTGAAATACAGTAACTCCTTTATATGAGAATGAAGGGTTTTGTGAGAGAACAATGTTTTCTCTTTCGGGAAGCGGTTTTACGGGAAGAGATTCGAAAGTTCTGCGTCCCATTACGATAGTTTTTCCGACTGTCAGATTTTTAAAGTATTTTTTGTCCTGCGGGATGTTGAAAAGAAGGTCGTTTTTGTATCCGATACCGCAGTTCATGTCACAGCATGCTATTATATTCATTTTCTTATTTTTCCTTGTTTTTCAGTTCTTCAAAGAGAGTAAATGCGGTTTTGTTCAAAGCCGGATTAAAAGCGTAGGGATCGATCTGACAAAGCGGTTCAAGTACAAATCTTCTGTTTGCCATTTCGATATGAGGAACAGTGAGTTTTTCGTCATGGATAACAAGATCTTCATAGAGGATTATGTCTATGTCAAGAGTTCTCGGACCCCAGTGGACAAGACGTTCTCTTTTTGCCTTTTTTTCAGTTTCCATGGTGAAGTCAAGCAGCTCATGAGGTGAGTAAAGCGTATCAAAACGGACGCAGCAGTTCAAAAAGTCATCCTGTTCTACGTTTCCGACAGGTTCTGTTACTATCATGTCTGAAACAGTGATGTTTTTTATTTTTTCATTCTTTTCAAACTCGGAAAGAGCAAGCTCAAGATTGGCTTTTTTGTCGTTCATGTTTGATCCGAGCGAAAGAAATACAGTATTCCATCTGCGTTCAACAGAAATGCTGACATATTCAAGCGGCAGAAGGATCGGAGCCCATGGTTTTTTGACTTCTGTTTTGATGCTCTGTATCCTGTCGTATTTTAAAAGAATTTTTTCTGAGATCGTTTCAGCGGCTTTTTCAATCAGCTTGAAGGTGTTCTGCTCCATTATTTCCTTAATGGTGTGACAAATGTCGGAATAATCAACTGACTGTTCAATGTCATCAGATTTTCCGGCAGCTCCTGTATCGAGATATATCTCACATGATATGAGAAATTTTTGTCCGAGTACGTTTTCTTCTTTGAGAACACCGTGATTTGAAAATATTTCAAGATTTTTTATTGTGATATAGTCCATTTTTTTCAGATCTTTCCTAATATTTTTTCTGTCATTGTAATGATTCGTTTATTTTCCTTTATGTCGTGAACACGAACAAAAAGGCAGTTTTTCATCGCTGCGAAGACTGTTGTGGCGAGAGTTCCCTCCAGACGTTCATCTGCCGGAAGGTCAAGTGTAAGTCCGATGACGGATTTTCTGGATGTTCCGAGAAGGACGGGGAGACCAAGTGTGTCAAGAGCTTCCAGCCTGTTTATTATCTCAAGATTCTGCTCATAGCTTTTGGCAAATCCGACTCCCGGGTCAGTCATGAGCCTGTCATGCGGAATGTTATATTTGTCTGCGATATGGATGCTTTCCTTCAGGTCACTTACAACGTCATTTATAAAATCAGAATAATCAGTGTTTGTACGGTTGTGCATAAGACATGCTGACAGACCGTATTTTTTTACAGTTTCTGCAGTTCTTTCATCATATTTGAAGCCCCATATGTCATTTATGAGATCAGCGCCGGCCTGTGCGGCTGCTTCGGCAGTATCACCCTTGAAAGTATCAACGGATACAGGAATGTCAAATTCCTGTTTTATTTTTTCTATGACAGGACACACACGTTCTGTTTCTTCGGATGATGAGACGGGGATGAAACCCGGACGGGTGGATTCTCCTCCGATATCGATAATGTCAGCACCGTCGCGGATCATTTCTTCGGCGTGCTTCAGAGCCTTGTCGGTCGTATTGAATTTTCCGCCGTCTGAAAAAGAATCGGGAGTTACGTTAAGTATGCCCATGATATAAGTGTGACCGGTGAAATTTTTGTTTCTGATCAGCATAAAAAACTACCTTTTCTAATAAATTACAGTGTGATTTTTTTTGTTTTCATCCCAGTAGCATTCATCGTATACTTCACATTCAAAGCAGAGTCTGGAAAGAGTGTCGGCTTTTTGAAGGATATCTCCGAGAGTTCTGCATTTTTCAGGGGCAGGCGACTCATGTCCGTGAGAAAGAATGGCTTCTGAAATTAGTGATATTTCACTGTCCGAATATCCGCATTCTGAAAGGATCACTGATGAAAGCTTTGCACCTGCTGCGGAATGGGATTCTCCGGTCCTGTATTTTGCAAGTCTTCCCAGGTCATGAAGAAGGGCGGCTGCATAAATGATGTCTTTTTCAATATCAAGTTTGTTTTCGAGTGACAGAATATATGCTATTCTTGCAGCAGAAACAAGATGATCCATACCGTGTCTGCAGAAACGTCGGTTCTGTTCTTCTTTGACTATTGCATTCAGAGTATCGTTAAACGTTTTATTTGACAATATTTTACTGTATCTTTCTGTCATGACGGTCTTCTCCGTTTAAAGTTTGTTTTATTTCATTTAAAAATGAAAGAGATCCGAAAGCTATTATAACATCGCACTGTTCCTTAAGACTTTTCTCAACTGCTTCTCTTGTACTTGCAAGTGCAGTAACGTTCGGATTGTATGGTTTTATTGCCGCTGCAAGAATTTCTGCATCAAGTCCGCGTTTTCCGGGTGCGGTGATGGTAAATATTTTTTCAGCTCTTTTTGCAGTCAGCTTTACTACAGCGTCGTAGTTCTTGTCTTTGAACATTCCCATGATATATACGATCCTGCTGTCAGCAAAGCAGATGTCGATCGATTCTCTGAGTCTTGCTGCGGCTGATTCGTTGTGGGCGCCGTCAATGATAAAAACAGGGCTTCCTGTATTTATTATCTGAAATCTGCCCTGCCATGAGGCATTTAACAGACCTTCATATATATTTTCGTCCGTGATATTATAGCCTTCCTTTTTCAGAATATTGCAGGCTTCTATTGCGATAGCCGCATTTTCCACCTGGAATTTTCCGAGAAGGTTTATCTTTATGTCTTTAAGATCCTTGTAAGAGAAAATCTGGGAATTGTTTTCAAAACGATAATCGGTTATGTCATAGATCTTTGCTATTTTCAGATATGCTGATTTTTGAGTGCATTTTTCTCTTAAAACGTCCATGACAGCAGTGTTCTGCGAAATAGTGACCACATTTCCGCCCTGTTTGATTATTCCTGCTTTCTGCTCTGCAATTTCTTCAAGCGTATTTCCGAGAAATTTTGTATGTTCAAGACTGATCGAGGTTATAACGGACAGGACACTTGATTCGATTATGTTTGTTGCATCCTCTTTTCCGCCCATTCCTGCTTCGACAAGTACAAAGTCACAGTCACTGTCGGCAAAATAGCAGAAAGCTGCAGCGGTCTCGATCTCAAATGCAGTCGGATGCGGAAATCCTTTTTTTGTGATCCTGTCGCACGCATCCTTTACAATGCCTGTATAGTGTCCGAAATCTTCAGGACTGATGTTTTGTCCGTTTTTCTGAATGATCTCAAGTTGATCCATAACGGCAGGTGAGATATATCTTCCTGTTGAATATCCTGCTGTTCTGAGTACGCTGTCGATAAAAGCGCCGGCCGATCCTTTTCCGTTGGTTCCGGCTATGTGGATGATATTAAGTTTTTTCTGAGGATCGGAAAGCTCACTGCACAGTCTTTCTATACTGTCAAGACCCGGTACTATCCCATATCCTTCAGCTTCTGAAATGAATTCAGCTGCTTCATCAAAATTCATCTTTATAGTACAGCTCCTCTCAATAAATATATTAATAATTATACAGCAGATATTTGAGATATGTCAAGGCACAGAATACCTAAAAAAATGCGGTCCGGCAGAGGCTGACGGAAAGATTTTTTGAAAAATCCTGTTTACGTCAGAAAATAAATATGATAAAATATAAATGAATGTATATCATAAAAAGAGGGGAATTTTTATATGAAAAATGTTTTTGTTGTTTACGCTCATCCGAGTCATGACAGCTTTACATATATGGTAAAGGAAGCCTTTCTGAAGGGGCTCGAAAAATCCGGGAAAAATGCGGTCGTATCCGATCTGTATGAGATGAAATTTGATCCTGTAATTTCAGAAACCGAGTATCTCAGAGAGGCATATTATGATCTGTCAAAGCCTGTTCCTTCTGATGTTCTTGCTGAACAGAAGAAAATAAATGATGCAGATGCAGTGGTGTTTATTTATCCTGATTTCTGGACAGCTTCACCTGCCATGCTCGAAGGCTGGTTTCAGCGTGTTCTGACATACGGATATGCATACGGAGATGCACCTGAAATGAAAACTATTGACAAGGCTGTATTTCTTATGACCATGGGCGGATGCATGAAGGATGATATAAGGCAGAGAGAGATTGAAGCAATGAAAACCATAATGATAGGTGACCGTCTCAAAGGACGTGTAAACAGTGTGGATTTTTACGTGTTTGATGAGATGACAAGAGGATACGGTTCAGTAAAACGTGATGAAAATATGGATAAATTTTTGAAAATAACTGAACAGGCAGCGGTTGATCTTTAATATTTTTGAAAGGAACGAAGCATATGAATAAAAAAGTGTTTTTGTTCGGCGTTCTTTCTGTTTTTACAGCTTTTCAGACAGTAAGGTCATTTCCGGTAAATACTTCAGTAAAAGCGGATGACAGCTGGGTGCTTACATGGTCTGATGAATTTGATCAGAATTCACTTGATATGACAAAATGGACATATGATATCGGAAACTGGAAGCTTGATGAGAATGGAAACTACGAAACTAACGGCTGGGGAAACAACGAACAGGAGTTTTACACTGATAAAAATACTGAAGTCAGTGACGGTATTCTTAAGATCTATGCCAAAAAAGAACAGTATGTTGATCCAGTTCAGGGAAGCTACGACTATACATCGGCAAAGCTCATAACCCGGGGCAAATTTGACATGTGCTACGGAAAGGTAGATATCAGGGCAAGGGTCGACTCCGGAAAATCGCTCTGGCCTGCCCTCTGGATGCTGCCGACAGACTCTGTTTACGGAAAATGGGCTGCATCAGGTGAAATAGACATCATGGAGGGCTGGGGAAGCACTCCGGAAAAAGTGTGCGGAACCATTCATTTCGGAGATACCTGGCCGGGAAACACCTATCTTACAAAGAACTATACGTTTTCAAACGGCGATTCAACTGAAAACTGGCACAACTATTCGATAGAATGGGAACCCGGTGAGATCAGATGGTACATAGACGGTGAACTGTACAGCACGCAGAATCAGTGGAATTCCGCAGGAAGAGCTTTTCCGGCTCCTTTTGACCAGAATTTTTATCTTATTTTGAATCTTGCAGTAGGCGGGACATTTGACGGAATTGACGGAGTCGGGGCAGAGCCTGCGACATTTGCGGACGGTCCGAAAAAAATGGAGGTCGATTATGTAAGGGTGTATCAGAAAAACGGAGAGACATATATACCTGATGAGCCTGCACAGATATCTATGAAATCATATGTCATGGAGGGCGGAGACGGTTTGGTTTCAAATTCGGACCAGGGAACCTCGGTAAAGGTAAATTCTCCGGGAGATCAGCCTTACAGCATCATGGCGTGTGTGGAGAATTTAAATGTCAAAGCATCAAAAACATACGGAATTGATTTTGATATAGTATCAGACAGGAACAGAAATTTTGTATTGACTGCAGAAAACAGTGAGTATGAAAGATTTCTTGATGAAACGGTAAGCATAGGCGGTGAGAAGAAGCATTTTCATTTTGATCTGACACCTGATACGGACGAAAGCCTTGATATTAAATTTCAGCTTGGAAATACAGATGAAACAGCTGTAAATGCCGGTGCTCATGAGGTTCTGATCTCAGATTTTGAATGGACAGACCCTGATGCTCCGAAAAAAGAAAAGAACAAAGGCGACAAGTCACAGTCCCTTTCTTTAACTCCGTATATCATGGAGGGCGGAAGCGGAACAGTTCTGAATTCATTCGGAGGAATAACAGCAAATATTGAAAATGCCGGTGATGCCTCATACAGCGTTATGGCAGCACTCGAAAATGTAATGGTATCAGCTGACAAAACATACTGTATTGATTTTGATATAAAGTCATCGGTTAGCAGAAATATAGAGCTGACGATCGAAAATGCTTCATATGACAGATTTTTTGATGAAACAGTATTTATTACAGGAGAGAAAAAGCATTTCCATTTTGAGTGCTCTTTCCCTGAAAATATGGCTTCCGACCTGAAATTTCAGCTTGGAAAAATTTCAGGAGATGCTGTTTATCCTTCACATACGATAGAAATATCTGATATTTCCTTCAAGGAAAAAAATAATGAAAATACTGATAGTACGGATAACACAGGCGACAGATCAGATGAAAAAGTATTTTTGTTCGGCGATCTGAATCTGGACGGTGTTGCAGATCTTACGGATCTGACACTGCTTTCAGTTCATTGCATGACAGGCACGGCAGTATCAGGGGAAGGACTTCTGAATGCTGATATAAATGCTGACGGTGAAGTTGATATCGCCGATCTGGCATCCATGAAGCAGTATGTTTCAAAGGATCCGAGTGTTGTTCTCGGAAGAAGAAAATGATTTGAAAGGGGAATAATGGAAATAATGAAAAAAATAAAAATCAAAAATTGTCTTTTTGTGTTAGTTTTAGCATTTACGATGGCAATGGTCGGAATGCTGCCGACTATAATATCCGGACACGGTCTTTTTAATCTGGGCGGAGACTATATTGAACAGATGGTTCCGTTTAATACATATGGCGTTGAAAAAGTTAAAAACGGTTCATTCGGCTGGGACTGGTTTTCCGGCGTTGGTACTGATTTTATAGGATCGTACAGCTTTTATTTTCTCGGAAGTCCGTTTTTCTGGATCATGAGTCTGTTCCCGGTAAGCATTATCAGATATATAATGCCTGTTTTTCTTGCATTTAAAGTTGGTGTAGCTGCTTCTGCTGCATATGCATATTTTACAAGGTTTATAAAAAACGAAAGCTTTACGGTACTAGGTGCTTTGCTGTATGCTTTTTCAGGATATCAGTTTTTTAATTATATATATTTCTTCTTTGCGGATGCAACAGCTTTGTTTCCGCTTTTAATGCTTTCCTTTGATATGCTGGTCGAGGATGACAAAAAAGGATTTTTTGCTTTCATGACGGCAATGACAGCACTTACAAATTACTTTTTCTTTTTTGGAGAAGTTTTGTTTGTGATCATTTATTTTATAATAAAATGTGTTTCAAAGGATATAAAGTTTTCATGGAAAAAGTTTTTGAATATTGCATTTGAAGCTGTCATTGGAGTATGTATTTCAGCAGTGCTGCTGATTCCGACAGTTCTTTATCTTTCTTCAAACAGCAGAGTATCCGGTTTGATTTGCGGCGTTGATGCGATTTCTTATTCAGACAATACTATTATTCCGAAAATATTTCAGACTTTGTTTATAGGACCGGACTGTCCGTCAAGACCTCAGCTGTTCAAATCAGAATCTAATGGTGTAAACTGGGCATCTGTTGCCATATCGATTCCGATTTTTTCAATGATCGGAGTATCGGTGTATATTAAAAATAACAAAAAATCATTTGTTTCACGACTGATTCTGATAAGCCTGATTTTTGCTCTGATTCCTGTCCTGAACAGTGCATTTACAATGTTTAATGAATTGTACTATGCACGCTGGTTTTATATGCCTATACTGTTTATTTGTCTTGCGACCGTAAAAATTCTGGATGACAACGCTGATCTGACATTTGGATTAAAATTTCAGGGTGTCGGTCTTGTTTTACTTCTTTTAATGTCATTTTTGCCGGATAATATAACTGTGGAAACGACAAATTTTGATGTAGAAACAAAAACTGAATTATTTGGAATGATAAAAGACGGATCTCAGTTTGTTCAGAATATGCTTTTCAGTGCTTTATTTCTTGTTCTGTTATATGCGTATAATAAAAAAAGAAGTGAAGTTAAAAATATCAGCAGGAAATTAGTACTGTTCTCAGCTCTGTTTATTACTGTATATGAAAGCATCTATATCACTTATGTAAACAGTAAGCTTACACTTTTCGATGATACATATTTCAGTTACGTCGAGGAAGATTATAAGAATGAGCTGGATTTGGATGAGGAAGACATGTTTTTCAGAATCGATAATCATAAAGCGGGATATACCATCAACAATTCGGTATATCTGAAGCTTTCATCTGCGTCGAGCTTTCATAGTATTGCTGCTTCTTCGTTAAATGACTTTTATGAAGAAGTCAAGAATGAGCCGCGAAAAGGTGTGGAATCATATAATGAAACTGACTATTCTGTATATGCACTGCTTTCTGTAAAATATATTCTGAACCACAGTACAAATGACGATCTGAATGTTGAGTGCACACCAATGAAAGATATTTACGGTTTTTCTTTATATGATAAACAGGGTTGTTATTATATTTATAAAAACGAAAATTATGTTCCAATCGGAAACATGTACAGCTATTGCATCAGTAAAAGCCGTCTGGAAAAATTTCTGAATATAAAATTTAAAAATGAAGATGCATCTCAAAATGAACAGAAGGTTCTTGAAGATGAAAAATATCATTATAAGCAGCTTATCATGCTTCGTGCTCTGGTTCTCGATGATGCTGATGCTGAAAAAATGCAGTCAGTTCTGCCTCAGATACCGGATGAGATGCTTGAGGATCTGGATGAGGAAACATATCGTTCAGACTGTTCAAAGCTGTCAGAAAAAACCTGTTCTGAGTTTAGTTATGATGAAAACGGCTATGAAGCACATATTGATGCTGACAGAGACGGAATAGTATATTTCAGCGTTCCGTATTCAGAAGGTTTCAAGGCAAAAGTCAACGGAAAAGATGTGGAAATATCTGTAGTTCATTACGGAATGACAGGAATCCCTGTAACGAAAGGGGAAAATGATATAAAAGTATCTTATGAAACTCCCGGACTGAATACAGGAATAAAAATAACATTTGCAGGAATTGCAGTATTTATAATATATTCAGTTTTTTCTTTGATAACATCAGGAAAAAAGAAACCGGAAAAGACTGCTGCAACAGTTGAAAATACAGCAGTTGCAGAATAAAAAAAAGATGCGGTATTTTTCATGCCGCATCTTTTTTTTAATATTCATTATTAATTATTATTAATGCTTTTTGTTGCAGTAAGCACAGTCGGAATCCTTGTAATATCCGGTTCCTCCGGTGCGGCATTTTCCTTTTGCAAGAAGTCCGGTTTCCTTACAGTATGTGTGACGGATAACGGAGGAGCAGTCGGGAAAATCAGTCTGTTCATAGTTTTCATCAAGATATGTGCCGATGACGTTTTTCCATATTTTTGAAGAACTTGCATTTTGTATCGCTTCAGAATTCTGGCTGTTCGGGTATCCTACCCAGAGAGCAGATACGCAGTCAGGAGTAAGACCGACAAATGTTATATCGTTCCAGTCCTCAGTAGTTCCTGTTTTTGCTGCGAGCGGGATATTGTCGAGTGATGCGGCTGATGCTGTTCCGTTTTCAACCACGTTCTGAAGAAGCTTGTTCATTATGTATGCAGTGTCTTCAGAAACGGCTCTTTCGCCTTCTTTGTTTTCGCTGTCTATAAGGACCTCGCCTGTGGCAGTATTTTCGGCTTTTGAAATAATGCTTGCCTTGTACCAGTTTCCGCCGTTTCCGTAGGGGAGATAAGCGTTTGCAAGATTTATTACTGTCACGCCTTCAGTCAGACCGCCTATTGAGAGAGGCGAGTACTGGTTGTCCTCCGGGACGAGATTAAGGTGCATATTGTTTACTGCAAAGTTATATATTTCGTCACACCCCAGGTCATGAACGAGCCATGCGGGATATGTGTTCAGAGATTTTGCCAGAAATTCGGATACGTTATACACTTCGCCCGAAGGTGTTCCGCCGTAGTTGTCAGGCCATGCGTCCTCTCCTGCGGTACCGGCAGGAAGGGAAATGTCCTTGTGGAGCGTTGACCAGTTTATCTTGTTGTTTTCAAGGGCGTATCCGTATGAGGTGAGCGGCTTTATGGTCGAGCCGGGCTGTCTTTTGGTTGTGTAGGCGTAATTTGTGTTGAAGTTTCCTTCCTTTTCACCGGTCCCGCCTGCTATTCCTAAAATATGACCGTTATAGTCAATTACGACCATTGATGCTTCAACAGCTTCATCAGTGTCACTTGTTTCTTCAGGAAAATTTGATCTGTCGCTGAAGGTTTCTTCAAGATGAGCCTGAATATCCTCATCTACCGAAAGATAAATTTTGTATCCGCCTTTTTTGAAAAGCTCTATTCCGTCCTGTCTTTCCTCAAGACCGTTCTGTTCACAGAGAAAATCGGCAAATTCAAAGATCGCAGTATCAGCAGCCCATGATAAGATCTCAGGATTTTTAAAACCTGTTTCGACTTCGGTAACATTTTGTCTGTCGGGGTGTCTGTCATAAAAACCGTCTGATGTAGCGAGTTCTATCTCTTCAGCAAGTGATTCCTCATACTGGTCAGAAGTAATGACTCCGAGTTCAAACATTTTGTAAAGGGCAGTTTCTTTTCTGTCTTTGTTGTTTTCAAAGTGTTCCTCGTTGTAGGTAGGGTTGTAGAAGTAAGGTGAATTTGGAATGGCAGCAAGGACGGAGGCCTCCGCCATGGTAAGCTCCTTTGCACTTTTTCCGAAGTATCCGAGAGAAGCAGCTTCAATTCCGTTAAGGTTGTATCCGTTTATTTCACCGAAGCTTATATTGTTTAGGTACGCTTCCAGAATATCATCCTTGGTGTATTTTTTCTCCAGCTTTACCGCACTGAAGATCTCATTCATTTTTCTGTTCCAGGTTTCTTCATCGTTTCCGGTAACGTTTTTAATGAGCTGCTGGGTGATCGTTGAACCGCCGAATTTGCTGCTTCTGAGATGAAGCTTTCTTAAGACCTCGTTTAAAACAGCAGCTGAGGTACGTTTGAAATCAACACCCTCGTGTGCGTAAAATCGCTGGTCCTCGATGCATATGAAGGCGTATTTTACATAGTCCGGAAGCTCGTCAAAATCAGTTTTTCTGCAGATCTCGTGAGTGTCCTCGCTTGCGATATATATTGCCTTGTATTCGCCGCTTTCCTTGTCCATCTGATAGACATATGAAGCCATATTTTCCACAGGATCCGAAAGCTCGATCGCTTCAGCCGAGTTCATGAAGCTCATGATGTACACAGTAAATATAGTTCCGCCAAGAGTACCGGCTATGAGAAATATAAGGACCGCGGACATGACTGCAGTTGCAGCTGCTGACAGCAGCTTTTTAAAAAATTTTTTCGTAAATATTCGTTTGTTTTTGTTCTGGTTTTCGTTTTTTTCTTTTTCATTTTCTTTTTCATTTTCTTTTTCTTTTTCTTTCTGTTCCACAGTATTACCTCCTGAAAAAAGATAATTGTTTCTTTAATTATCATTATATCATGAAGAATTATAAAAGTTAATATTTATTTTGATTTTTTGAAAATTGTAACTGATATGTAATGTAAAATACAGATAAACAGAGATGTTCAGATGTCATATTGTACAAAATGTATTTGAGGGATAGGAGTATATCGGTGCATATCACGAAATCTCATTGCGGCTGAAAAAAAGATTAACAAAAATTTATTTTTGTGATATAATTATTATAATTGAGAAAATGGGGTACTATCCGTTTTTTCAGAAAGGAGTACATTGGATGGACAAGAAAAATCACGATCTTGATGATATTTTTGCGGGATTTGGTGATGATGATGAAAATGAATACGGTCTTCCGGATGAAAATGAAAAAGTCCCTTCAGAACCGGCTGAAGTAAAACCTGTATTTAAAGAATATCAGAAAAAGTCACGCGAAGTGCCTGAAAAGATCCATGATAAAAATAAAGCGGTTTCTTCTGAGCCGGCAGCTGATGCAAAGGTTTCCGGAAAAGACGAAATTAACAGCAGACAGGATGCTTCTGTTAAAAATGACAGGCTTAGCAAAAAAGAGCCTTCTGACACATATAATGATTCTTTTGAAAGTGATGATCATAAGGTTTCATTTAAGGAACGTCTCCATGATATAGGAGAGGATTTTTCTGAACAGTGTAAGGAAATAATCCTTGACTACAGGGAAGAATCAAGGCAGAAAAAAGAACGAAGAATGAAAGAATTTTACGGCGGTGATCCTCCGGAATCAAAGAAGAAGAGAACGCTGTATATTTCGCTTCATGTAATAAAGCAGTTTTTCTCGATCGTCATTTCAGCACTGTTTTCATTTTTCCTGATACTGGTTCTGACATGCACCATGGTCGGAACTGTTGCTGCAGTATGGGTCACCAGCGTAATGGATTCCACGAGAGCAACAGAGCTCAAACCGATTCAGGAAAGCTTTGCTTCATATATTTATCAGATGAACAAAGCGACAGGCGAGTATGATCTTGTCTACAAGGTTATGCCGATGTCTCATGACATAAAGCTGAAAATTAATCTTAACGAGCTCCCGAACTATGTAAAGTATGCATTTATATGTGTTGAGGACGAGCGTTTCTTCTCTCACAGCGGTGTTGACTACAAGCGTACAGGCGGTGCCGTTTTAAATACACTGCTTTCTGCAGCAGGTTCTGAAAGAGATGTATACGGCGGTTCAACAATTACTCAGCAGCTCATTAAAAATGTTACCGGTGAAAATGAGCAGACAATTGACCGTAAAATGCGTGAAATATTCAACGCGATGAAATTTGAACAGAAGTACACCAAGGATGAGATCCTTGAAGCATATCTTGACGAGATCTATTTCGGACAGATAGATACATACAACATGTACGGCATCGAAGCAGCTTCAATAGGATATTTCGGAAAAAGTGCAAAGGAACTTAC
>JAZQPR010000053.1:0-8009 GCA_045628605.1 Oscillospiraceae bacterium | reverse complement strand
CGTCATTTTTGATATTCATATAAATAACATCGTTTAAAGTCGTAATGTGAATATCTTCCGGATTTGTATAATTTGAGCCGTTTACTGCATTATAAAGGTCAAGTGTAAAATTTTTGTATTCTTCGTTTCCAAATAAGAATCTGAATAAACTGTCCTTGTACTGTCTTTTTGCCTTAATGATTTTGTATTTCATAATTGATATTTCTCCTTATATTTTAACACAAATTGTGTTTTCATGCAATATGTGTATTTTACCATTATTTACTTTATCTGTAAATAACAATTCCCTAAAAGGCAGAAAAATGGTATGAAATGCAGTGAATTCTCAAAATATGGAAAAAACAATGACGAACGATGAGTGATCTGTTCGCCATTGTTTTTATATCCTTATGCTATCATTTTATGATTTATTAAATCTTAAAAATGAAGCGGCAGTTTTACTTTCTTTGCAAAATCAGTAAATGCGGATTTGACTTCTTCTACAGCTTCCGGTGCTACTTTAGCTACTGTTATTACAACATCCTTTGCAAGTTCCTGAGATTTCTCTGCCAGTTTTTCTGCGTTTTCAGCTCCAAATTCTACAGCAGCTGGATATAACTCCGTAGCTATTGCATAGCCAATAGTGTCTCCTATTATTGATCCTGCAACTAAACCAACAGGACCTGCAACTGAACCTAACGCTGCACCGACTATCGCACTTCCTACAAAACTACCTACTTCCCCGCTTGCATGTTCTCCCAAATTATATATAAACTGTTCAGTATCTATTTCTCCATTAATATAAGCAGAAATATCATCATAAGAATCTATTGCAAAATCAATTATTTCTCCAGGTAAACTTGACTTACCAATTTTTTGGATGAGTTCATGGGAGCTATTTTTCATTGCTTCTGTTATGGCTTTCTTAAGATATTTTTCGCCAAGTTTAATTGCTCCGCTTTTGACAGCGTCTTCAATTATATTGCGAATCATCTCTTCTTGTGTGATTTTACCGTCCAGATATAAAGTAACATTTTTAACAACAGATTCTGTTATCTCTATACCGATATCAACAAAAGTATCTTTTTCGATTTTTGTTATTTTTGATGATTCGATATTTACATTCAGATCCGTATCCACATCAGATTTATTCTGTATAGTTGATACTTCATTAGGTAAATCAACTTCTTTGCCATCTGCTGTTATTTTGGGTTCAAATGAATCCGGGTTTTTATTGTTTCCGGTATAATTTGATTTAACTTCATAATCTACAGTTTTTCCTTCAGATTTTAAAACACTGACTGTATCTTCTACCAGTTTCATTTTACTTGCATTTTCTTCATCAAGCTGAATTTTAGTATTATCTTCTGTAGCCAGTCCTCCAAATTTGTCAGAAATAATATGAGTGTTATTATTGTTGGAAATAATAGTAGATTCATTTTCCTTCAAATTTGAATCATCTGTATTTTCTTTTATATTTAAATCTGTGACTTTATTTTCAATTGGTCTTCCTAATGAATCAGTTTTAACTGTATAGTTTCCTTTTTTTATAGTTGCATTAGGAGCTAGTTTATTATCAAGAACACATACGTTATTTTCAACTTTTAAAGATGAACTAAGATATCCAAGTCCATTATCATCATAGTATGTACTGGTAACACTACTATCTTCATTTAATTCTCTTTTCAAATATAATTTATTATTAGAATCATAGTATTCATGGAATGTTGATCCATTTTCAGTTTTACCAATTCTTTTTGTAAATCCATACTCATTTGTAAAAGTTGTTTCTCCAAAATATCCGTTTTTCGGACTTAATGAGGATTTAAACTGTTTTGAAAAACTATTTTGTTCTGTATTTATTTCTATTGCATTTTTATCCATACTTGCGGTTTCCAAAGCTGTTACAGTTTCTATTTTTTCCAATTCGTCCATATTAAACTCCACTTCCGATTATCAAATCATAAATATTTTGTAACTGATCATTATTTAACTCATAAGTCAATGGTTTAATTTTTTTAAAAAATTCTTCAGGCTTATTTTTATATTTATTAATAAAATCGTTCTTATTATTTTCAGATAAACCAAATAATAAATTAACCAATCGCTTTAGTTTATCTATTTCATCTTCTCTCCAGATCAAGATGCCTTTGTTAAACGAATACTCTTTAATAAGTTTTAAAATTTCTTTCTTATCTTCGATTGATAAGTCTAAGGATTTCAGATCTTTTTCTAATTCCTTTTTATTAATTTTCGGACCTTTAAGCCAGAGCTGCATAAGCATGAGTAATAATTCTGTTCGTGCTTTCTTTACAGGCTTGATTTCTGAAGGTGTCTCATATTTGTAAGGAATCTCATTTACCGGAGCTTTATTTATCATTGTAAGAACAGGATTTATCCAGTCATTCTGATATACAACAGCGACACCGCTTGGGAGTTTAGCGATTTCATTTACCTGATCTTCTGTTAAACCGATAGATCTTCCGACGGCTTCTCTGTCGTTGGCTTCCGGTGTTCTTAAAATTATTTTAGTATTTGTATTTTTTATCGCTGCTATGTCTACAGATGAAGGAGACTGATCTACGATTATAAAACCTTCTCCATATGTTCTTATTTCAGCGATAGTATTTGTGATCATCTCAACTGATTTTCCGACAAGTTCTGTGTTTCCGAAATTTGCATTTTTCAATAGATTATGGGCTTCTTCAAGGACTGTTATATGCTTTAATACGTTGTTGCTTTCTGTTTTTTGATCTTCTCTGTATTCATTCAGGATATATACGATCAATCCCATCAGTAAAGCTTTTGTTTCAGTTGATTTGACACGTGAGATATCTATTATACAGTTTTGATCAAATATCTTTTCGTATTCTGTTTGTTCTGATGTAAAGATATATTTATTTAATCCGACTGTCAAAGAATTTACTCGTGTTAAAAGTGCTCCTCTGTAATTTGATTTTATTTCTGCTGCATAATCAGAATTATCAATTAAGTCTTTTAACTGATCTGCCAGTATTTCAAAGTCAGGATATTCAGTGCCATCACCTTCAAACGTTGAAGAGCCAAGATCCCAGCCAACGTATTCATATGACTTCAGAACAGCCTGTTTGAAAAATGCTGACATTGCATCATACATGGTCCAGCATACTCCAAATATTTCTACAAGTCCGTCGATATGTTCTAGGACATGTACGGAATCAGGAAATTTAAATGGATTCAAATTAATCAATGGTGCTATTTTAGGATTGGTAGAAAATACATTTACGTCATTCCAGTACCCGAAAACATCTTTATATTCACCTTTTGCAGGTTCGATAACAAGGAATGGGATATTGTCCTGATGCAGTTCTGTGAGCATCTGATAAACGGCGTTACTTTTTCCTGAACCTGTTGAACCGGTGATAAATGTATGCATATTTAAACTTGCGTTATCAAGTTCAACTATCTTATCTGTTATTTTTCCCAAATCAAAGATACATCCCAGAGTCATTTTATCTTCGGGGTTATCTCCTCTTGTTTCAGGAATAAGTCTGTATGCATTTACTTCTTTTCCGAATTCAGCGTGCTCGATAACTGATAAGCCCGGTACTGCTGATCTTGGCAGACCAAGATGTATTCCAAGATCTTTTCCGCTGACAGATGTGGCTGCTGTTACCGGAAGCTCCCCACCATAAATAAATAGCGGATGCATAAATCTTGATAAATATTCTGTCATGATTTTAAAGCCGTCTGTCTTGTCAAAAGAATTTTTTCTCCATGAATTGATAGCTGATACTTCCCTGCCGGATTTATCTCCGTTCATTAAAGAGCGGTAATTACTTGCAGCTATTTCTGCGGTTGACATGTCGTCTGAAATGAAATAACCAGCGATATTCCACATCCCATAGCTGTCAAACTCATCCAACCGTTTAAGAGAATCATCTATTAAAGTCATCAAATCAATTATTTTCTTGTTTTCGTATGTAAATGTTTCTGAACTGCCTGCTGTATTTGAATTCTGTTCAACAGGTGCGAAGGATTTTAATAAACCGTTTATTTGTCCTGCAATTTGTGATCCTAAAAGTGCACCGCCGGTTATAGCAATGCTTTTTACTTTATTTCCTAAAAATCCACCACCACATAATGCTGCTACTGAAATAATTATTTCACTTATTGTGAGAGCTCTTTGTTTTCCATCCATTTCAGAAAATGATAGAGTTTTCGATATATTTTCAGAATTGTTATCATTAAACTGAATTCTTGAAAGCAATGACAAATTAGAATATAATTCCTGATACTCCTGTCTCAAAATCTGAATGATTTCCGGAGACTGATTTTCAGCTATTATTATTCCGGTATATTGTCTTCCGTTCATCGCAAGAGTTAGTTTTTCAAGTCCCTGAACAAACTGGTCATTTGTTTTGTCTTCGCTTTTATTATTTGCAACTACACTTACGGAAGTAATATTGCTTTGTTTTAAGATGTGATTTGAAAGTTTTGATATTCCGTTTCGGTCTTCATTTATGAGTTTTACTCCCGGAAAGTTTCCTATCATTGTATTTTTCAAGGTATCTCCAAGAGTGACCATTGATCGTTTTGAAGGAGAATCATCTGATTCATTGCTCCTTACACCTATATAAAAATCAGTATTTTTTCCGTCTGAATCGATTATAATAAAAACTGAAGCATCATAGGTTGATAATGTATTAAATACTGTGGTGAATTTATCAGTTACAGATTCTCCTTTTCTGTAAACTATTTCTGTGACTTTATATATTCGGATGTTGTTTATTAAATCATCTTCAAGAGAGAGTTTGTTTTGTAACGCTGCTATCTCCATTTCTCCAAGGCGGGAAAGATATTTTTTTCGGATTCCTTCATCTATTATTTCCAGACGATTTTCTATAGAAATTTTATTTTCCGGAGAAACAATAATTTCAGCCATTTCATTACTCCCTTTCTATTTTATGAAGACGGTCTTTAAAATCTGTCAGCCAGTCGATATCTTTCTGAAGCTTTTGTTCATCTTCAGATAATAAATTAGCCAGAATATTTTTTTCTTCTTCTGCCATGTCAATGATTTTTTGCAATTGCATACTGTATTTTTCTGCACGTCTTGCTGCATATTCTATCAGCTTTTCATTCCAGCCGTCAATTACTTTATTACAGTAAGGCAATAATTCTTCCAGTGCTTTCTTTCTCCAGTCATCATATACATAGGTTGTTTCTATATAAGTTTCTTTGATTTCGTTATCTGATCCCGGTTTGAATTTTCCAAATATGGATCCTTTAGCTTCAACCTGTTTAGAGAAATTTAATTTAAGGAATATTTCTTTAAATTCAGGTATAATATATTCATTTCTTATATACTCAACATCTACCAGCGGATCAAATACGGCTTTTGTATTTGCTTCATTGTACCAGTCTTCATATAAGCAGTCCAGTTCATTGCCTTTAGTTAAAGAAGCTTCATCAACCTGTTTTACAAATTCAGTGTAATAGTCTGTTATAGATTTACTGTATTCTTCAGCCATAGAAATTGCTTCATCGTTTGAAGTGGTTTTGATTTTTCTTTTGCGCCAGTTAGAAATTTTAGTAATTAAATCGCTTTTTGCTTCTTCGTATTTTACAGGAGTAGCGTAATTATCCCTTTGGTTAAACATATCCATAACTCTTTTATAATTTACGATCTTATATTCAATTGATTCTATTTGATTATGGGTATTATTATTTTTTATTTTACTGCTTAAAATTTCTTCATTTAGTGATTTTTGTATATTATCAGTTTCTGTTCTGAATACATCAAGAAAATCTTTTATATAATCAGTCAGAGGAAATGTTTCAAAATACTCTTTTATCTTATCATCATTTACTCCTGAGACAATATTTGGTTCTGACACTCCCAGATCAGAGATAATACGTTCTATCTGTTCCACGTTTAAGCTCGGGTCTATATAGAAAAATATCTGTTTATGATAAATATCTTTCCTTGCAACGATAGACTGTACGATTTTTCTTGTTTCGATGATATCCGATGTATCTATATGCAGCAATAAAGGTGTGCTTGTAAGATCGGTAGCAGTAAGTTCAGAAATATCATCTACATTTTCTATATGTACTGTTTCGTTATCTATTTCCAGAGATAATGATTTTTCTTTACTGTTTACAGTGATCAACGTATACGGTTCATCGAACAGTTCTTTGTGTTTTTCTTTAAAACCATTAAAATCAAATCTTCTGTTTTTATTATCCTCCAGCCATTTTATAAGATCATTAATTCCTTTATTCTTTGTAGTTGGAGAATCAAGTTCATTTTTAAATGTAAATGATATATTATTTTCAGAAATGCCTTTTTTATTGAAAGTGCTCCTTATTCTCTCAAAATCTGCTTTCGTTCCTGAAAAAATAAATTCAAAATCATATCCGTTCATTTCATCATGATATATTTCAGGAATGTTTTCGATCCATTCGTATAATCTGCAGTTTACAAACTTTTCAATCTGGCTGTTTATTCGCGGATTTTGTTTATTGAATTTTATAATGGTTTCACGCAGATAGGGATTGTAACTTAATTCGGCTGTGACCATTGGATTATGCTCCTTTCATATGAGAGTTTTTACTATTTAACAAATTCATGATTTATTTACTTTAAAACATAAAAGCGATTAACTTAAAACATTACTCGTCATAATTTATAGACATAATATGTGAAAGTTCCTCATTTAACTGAATAATTCTAAATTCATCATTAATCATATTTTCCTGATTCCGCTGTAAAGCTATGGTTTCCTCTTTAGATAAACCTCGTTCTCTTCAGAAATATTTTCTTCAGAAACCAGATGTGACAGATCATAATCATCCTGAAGCATTGTTTTAGCAAGTTTATGTGAAAATGACGTTTCATTATAAACAGACTGAGCGGCTGAATATAATAGTTTCAGTATATGTGTTTTGCCTGTTCCGTTTTCTCCTATAAGAATATTTATCCCTTTTGAAAAATTCATTACAGATTCATTGAAAACGGTATAGTTTTTTAGTTTAAGAGTTTTTTTAATCATAGTATTTCCTGTGTATTTTTTCATGATTTATTAAGTTTTGTATTATAATATATTTCAACTTCAAATCGGAATTTTTTAAGACCTGTTTTTCCTGTACCATTTTTACCGACAACAACGGTAAGTCTGTTATTAAATTCCACTTCAAACTCTTCATATTTTCTGAAATTTTTTAATGAATTTTATCTACTATCATATTTTACACCTTTAATTATTTTTTTCACCAGCATCTCAGTTTTTTTAACATCCTGAGCTGTCTGAACATTTTTATAACCGATAATTTTTTGTTTTTAAACTAAAAATCATTCTGTTGTTTCGCCTCATAAACTTCATAACCCTTAAATCCTCATCTCATCACTGACGTAATTATAGATTTATATATATACTCAGTCTTACCTGATATCCCCCCGCTAATACGTATATTGAAAATCGGGATAAACAACCCCAAAATCAAAATTACACATGGAAATATCCATTTCAAAGAATTTTTATTTTTTTTGGATGCTGTAATAATAAATGAAGCGATAACTCCTACCAACATATAAATCAGATTAATTATCCTGATAGAATAATATATCGTTTTTCCATCTATTACTACATCTTGATTCCCATATTTATATACAACAATATCAATTGGAATGCCATGTGTAAAGATCAAAACTAAAAAAACAAATGCGATCGCACCATAACCAACGCAATATTTCATAGTATTTATTTTCCTCCGCCAATGAGCATAACGGTTCTTTATTCATCAATTTTTTATTAAACATCATATTGATGAAGAATCTCTTTAATTTCATCTTCAGTCTTACCTGAATTCTTTAAAAATGCAATTAAGTTTTTTGTAGCTTTTTCTGCATTATCTGCCCTGTTTTTCTCATTATTCGCTCTTTTTTCCGCATTATCCGCCCTATTCTTTTCTTTCAAAGCCTCATCCTTTAATTTATCGATCTCCGCCTTATGAAATTCGTCAGCTTTTTCCTGTGTATATTCTAA
>JAZQPR010000052.1:0-3001 GCA_045628605.1 Oscillospiraceae bacterium | reverse complement strand
GACTGAGAAAGAAACTGTGTACACTGGGACCGAAAGTAATGGCTCAGGTGGATGAAGCAGTTGCAGTCAGCTTTGATTTAAAAAATGGAGGAAACGCAAATGAGTAATGAAATTAAGGTATTTGAAAATGAAGAATTCGGTTCAGTAAGAACAATAATGATTGACGGCGAACCGTGGTTCATCGGAAAAGATATTGCTAAGTGTCTTGGTTATGCCAAACCAGAAAATGCAATAGCAAATCACGTTGATTCAGAAGATAAAACCAGTACCCTGATTCAGGGGACTGGTTCAAACTACAAGTCAAAGGCTGTAATAATCAACGAAAGCGGACTTTACAGTCTGATTCTTTCAAGCAAGCTTGATGCAGCAAAGAAATTCAAACGCTGGGTAACATCAGAGGTACTCCCTTCAATCAGAAAGCACGGTGCTTACCTTACTGACGAAACACTTTCAAGAGTAAGTGAAAACACAGATGAAGCTGAAAGACTTTTCAGAGAACTCAAGGAAGAAAAGCTTCGTGCCAACAATCTTCAGAAAGAGAACAGCGAACTCGAAGAACTGGTATCAAAACTTAAGAAGTCTAATGATGATCTCAACTTTGATATCACGCTTCTTGAAACCAAAACTGCCGCACTTGAACCAAAAGCTGATTATTATGATGAGATCATGAAGAGCAACAGATTGACAACAGTTTCAAAAATAGCGTCTGAATACGGTATGTCTGCTCAGCAGTTCAATCATCTCCTCAGCAAACTGAATGTTCAGTTCAAGTCAAACGAAACATGGTATCTCTGTCAGGAATACGAAGGAAAAGGCTTTGTAAAGACAGATGTAAGAAAATGTTTTGACTACAGATACCGATTCTTCAGAAGCTATGTTCATACAAGATGGACTCAGAAAGGTGTTGAGTTTCTCTACAGATTTCTCGCTGAATACGGAATATTACCGGTTCACGAAACAGATGGAATAAGCATTATACAGATTGGATAATAAAAGTCAATCGGGAGTAGTTATTGTTACTACTCCCCTATACATATCTCGTATTATTAAGGAGGATCTATTCAAATGAATAAACCAAGAGTACTTACTATAAAGGAAGCTGCCATGCTCATAGACGGACTTACTGAATACAGAATTCGTCAGATGTGTATTTCCGGAGAACTACATTGTTTTAAAGCCGGTAAGAAATATCTTATAGCTGAAGAAACTTTAATGGAGGTCGTTTTCGGAAAGAAAGAATCCACTTCAAACTAAAACAATCACATAAGCATATCTGTTACTGAAGTGCTTACTATCTCTTGACACTTTAGCACTTTAAAGTGTATAATTGAAATACAGATAATGCTTATGGTTAATAACAGGAGGAATTTAACCATGGCAACTATAACAAAAAGAGGAAACAGTTTTAAAATTAAAGTTTCACTCGGATATGACTCAAATAAAAAGCAGATTTTAAAAACTACTACTTTCAGGCCACCTGAAGGAGTAACTCCTAAGAAAGCTCAGAAGCTTGCTGAAGAATACGCATTTGAATTTGAAAGGCACTGCAAAGGCTATTCTACTCTTAATGAAAACATGCGTTTTTCTGAACTTGCTGACTGGTATTTTGAAAACTACGCTCCGGTAGAATTAAAAGAATGTACTGCTTATAATTACAGAACATCTTATAAGAATCATATCGAGCCAGTTTTCGGTAACACAAAAGTTAAGGATATAAACACGCCGAGAATCACTCAGTTTGTTCAGTCTCTTAATGCACAGCCTCAGACAGTAAGAAAAACATATATAGTTTTTCAGAGTATTTTCCACAGAGGTGTCGAGCAGGGATTCATCAGAGAGTCTCCATGTCACAACGTTATACTTCCAAAGAACCGAAATAAAAAGAAAAAGCCTGTTCTTGATGAAGAACAGACCAAAGATTTTATCAGAATTCTTGACTCCAAACGTTGTGATGAAGACATAAAAAGAATGATTAAGTTTCTGCTCTATACAGGTCTCAGAAGCGGCGAAATGCTTGCTTTGTCCTGGGATGATATAGACTTTGATGAAATGACTATATCAGTTAATCACAACCTTGCAGACGTGGCTGGTAAACACTTTCTTACAACACCTAAAACGGAAAGCAGTATCAGAATAATTGGCATGAGCGAAACACTTGCTGACATACTTCGTGAACAGAAGAAATATCAGGATCAGTTAATTCAGGCTGTCGAGGACTTCCCTCACCCTGAAATGATTTTTACCTCTTCCAAGGGAAACTATCGTGACAGAAGCAGCCTTAATACTTCATTCAAGCGTATTCTTAAAGGAACAGATTATGAGTTTCTTACTCTTCATCAGCTCCGTCACTGCAATGCTACGCTTCTTCTAAACAATGGTGTTGACCTTAAGGTTGTCTCTGAGCATCTGGGACACTGTGATATCGGCGTAACTGCAAACATCTATGCCGATGTACTTAAGAGTACAAAGTCAAAGGTGGCTAACCTGATTTCTCTTACAATTGAAGGAGAAAACAAAAACCTTCCCGACTGCAATCGGAAAGGTTCCTGAAAAAACTTAAAAATTGCATTTGCAAGGACCAAATAAGGACCAAAAAACTCATCTAATTCTTGCAAAGCACGTAAATACGTAAGTTTAATAAAGAAATTATTATCTCTTTGATAAAGTGCAATCACGTTATTGCGTTGTTTCAAGGCTGCTTTGTTAGTTATATGTTAGTTACCCTGCTTGTTTTGTGACGATGCAGGGCTATTTTATTGTCGCTGAATAAGCAGACAACTTATAGCTTATTTCCAATTCCATAGTAATATCTGCCTGTATAATTCTTCTCATTCTGAAATAGAATCAAGGGTGTAGTCAGCATACGAATCGCTTTTTCCTTTATTCAGTTTGGTTTGATTCCGTCATCACCGTCCTGCGGTAATGCGTATCCCGATACTTCTTTGGACTGGTATCGTAGTATTTGCGGAATGTCCTTGCAAAATGGCTGTATGATGAAAAA
>JAZQPR010000051.1:0-26982 GCA_045628605.1 Oscillospiraceae bacterium | reverse complement strand
TGCAGTCTCTTCCACCCTGCTGGCCTTATATCAGATTTCTGTTCGTGGTCGTGAAAGAATCGCTACACCACTTCCTCTGTCCCAGCCTCACGACTTTCGACTTGTGGTTCGCTACACTTGGCGGTAAATACCTGTGGCCGGACTTTCACCGACTGGCTGTGTGTCATGCCCGACACACAAGATAGCTATATCTTTATATAAATAACAACATATAGCTATCTATATGCCAGCACCGACTCAATTCCTATTAATAAAAATCCAAAACTTCTTTTTGGGCACAATAGATATAGATATCTATATCTGATAAATGGTATAATAAAATATGAGTTTATTTACAAAAAGTGAGGTGCGCTATGGAAGAAGATAAAAAGAAAACGTATTATTCTGAAGTGAACAGAAGAGCGTCTGAAAAGCATATCGCAGCAAACTATGAACAACTCGTTCTTAGAGTACGTAAAGGAAAACGTGATAAAATCAAGCAGCTTGCTGAAAGTCAGGGTAAGAGTATGCAGGCATATATCTTTTCACTCATTGAAGATGATGCTAAGCGACTTGGCTTCGATATGACAGTTCCGCCTACACCGTCACAGCAGAAGAAAGAGAAATAATTTTATTTTCAGATTAGTAATGGTAGAATAAAAGTTGATACCGGTATCAACTTTTAAGAAGGAAGACATATGTTAGAAAACGTTATTTAAATATCTAAAGATGGATTCAGTACGACTGATAGCAGCTTAAATCTTTATTTATAACTATAAAAAGGAAGTGATAAAATGATATTATATCATGGTAGTAACGTGATCGTACAGGAGCCAAAGCTGATATATCAGAATCGTTTCCTTGATTTCGGTTACGGTTTCTATACAACCACCAACAAGGAACAGGCGGTCAATTTTGCCAAAAAAGTAACCGCAAACAGAAAAAGCGGCACGCCTGTACTGAATATATATGAAACAGATGAAAATACTGCTTTTAATGAATGCCGTGTACTGCGTTTTGAAAGTGCGGATGAAGGCTGGCTTGACTTTGTTTCCGCAAACAGACAGGGCACCTATAACGGCGAACAATACGATCTGATATATGGTGCCGTTGCAAATGATAATGTATACCAGACGATCACGCTTTATATGTCGGGTATACTTACAAAAGAACAGGCTCTTGAAGCACTTAAGATCAGAAAGCTATATAACCAGCTTGTTTTTGCAACAGATGAAGCATTATCACATCTTCATTTCCAAAGGAGCTTATATGTATGAATGAAAATCAGTTCAGCGCTTTGCTTGCTGTCATAATTCCTCAGATAACAGAGCTTATAGTAAAAAATGATAGCATAAGCGAAACCGAGGCTATATCAAAATTTTATAAATCAAAGCTGTATAAGGAACTGTCTGACGAAGAAACGAAGCTATGGCATTACGGTCCAATGATGCTTTACACAATGTATCGGGACGAAATCACAAAGGGCTTTTACGAATACCCGGAGGAGAGCTGATTATGAGCAAAGAAGCAACTTTTCTTATCTACTGCATGGAAAGATACAGATATAACAAATCATTATCGGGTGCAGAAGTTTCCGAAACATTCGATAAATACAATGTTTATGACTATATACTGTCTTTCTTTGAATCATTGCATACAATGGGTGAACCATTGATCATTCAGGATATTGATAACTATATTGCATCGGAAAATGCATCATAAAGAAAATGGTTTGTAGTGATGTTGGTACTTTGATAAGGAGTACCAACATGATAAACACACTGATTACCCTTAGTTCCCAATAATTTTTTAGTCTACATTATCAGCCTGACGTTTTCAAAGCTCTGCTTTTAACAAGCAGAGGCAATTCGAAGAATTGCTTTCGTTCAGTAGGAGATTGAACTCCTACTGAACGAGAGAATAGACCCCTGAGCCTTTTGAGGCGGGGGATATCCTCTATGTTGTTATAGATATAGGACATTGAATTTTAAAAGCCTTGTAAGCATCATTCATTTTCTTAACAGGCTCTGTTGTTACAAATTCATTGTCATATACGATAGCATGCTGTTCATGTAAATTCATAAACATAGACTCAATTGTCAGTGAAGAATTTCTTAGCTTGTCAGTCATCATCTTAAGCACAACAGTTGCAATAAAAGTCATCATAAGATGTCCTCGCAATGTTGCTTCTGACTCAACATTAATCGGAAGTATTTTACCTTCCTGTTTGCAGAGCTCAAATATTTTTTCAACCTGGTCACGCATGTAATAAAAAGGCAGTATTTTTTCGACTGCAACTTTTCTGGTTGATACAAGCACAAATACTCCTTGTTTTTGTAAATCGTCATAAATATCTGATGCTGCAAGACTTTCATCTTCAGCTCTTGCAACAGCGTTTTTCTGTCCTTCATTGTATGCTGTCATGTCCTTACACAGATAAGCATATGCTTTACGATTTTCTTTCTGACCTATTTCAAAAACCTACATTTATATATTGACATTTGCAAACATATAATATTTTAACTTATTGTCGCTTTTAGTGCTTTAATTTTAAACCAAAATATGTATGGTTTCACTAAAAAAACTCCTTCGCCACTGCTTGCAGTCTGTGGCAAAGGAGTCTTTTATTTTCAGCTATGTTTTAATATATATATTATCATTACACAAATTATGTTAATCGGCACCTCCGCCGCCGCAGCCTCCGCATGAACTGCAGGAACTGCATGAGCTGCATGAGCTGCACGAACTTCCGTTAAAGCGACCGCCTGAAGAACCGCCTCTTCCATTTCCTTTGATTACTCCAAACACAAATAATAATAATACTCCGCCAAAACAAATCATGCTGATAGTATCCGGTTTATTCTTTTTCACATTTTTCTCAGCATTTATTAATTGTTCGGGAATAACAACGTCTTCGACTTTTTTTAAATTATTAAAATATTCAGGTTTTAAACTGATTTCACATCTATAAACGCCGCTATGATTATCCGCTTCTGAGCAAAAAACATTTCCCTCAAAAAAGTTTGAATTACTTGATGAAAAGTTGATATCTGTTAATGCTTCTTTTTCCGGAGTATCTATTTTCAACGAAACCTTTGAAACAGGTTTGGAAAAATTTTCTCCGATAAAACGATAGGCAAAAACCGCATCGTTATTTTCGTTTAATTTGAGAGCATCCTTAATTCTGTATTTAACCTGATAGTTTACCGTTCTGTTGCTGACACTTAAATACCAGTTCATTTCATGTGTCATCGGGGTGTTGTTTTTTAATAATGTATAATGATTGTCATTTCTGTCTGTTGAACTTTGCCACTGTGCTTCCACACCGTCGATCGAACAGCTTAACACTTCAATATCATCAAAATATTCAAGCTGATTAAGAGGCGCATTTATATCCTTATAAAATCTTGAAAAACTGCCTTTCGAATAGCACACATTCCAGCTTTCTGAAATAACAGCCGAACCGTCATTTTCAAAATAGACCTCAAAATCTGCACTCGGAATACTGTATTCCTTGTCTGCGGCAGATACACTCTGCGCAGGCATTATAAATACAAGAAATATGGGAATCAGCATACAAAACAGACTGATATATTTTTTTATATTAAAATTTGATTTTTTCATAACATTTCTCCTTTTCTTTTTCATTATTAATAGTATATCATTTTTTAGATACTAATATTTTATATAGCAGTTTATATCCTTTGTATGGTAATCTCCGTTTACAGCATACGAGAGACACTTGGCACCGCCGCGGCAGTGTTCTGCCTTTGAGCATGACTTGCACTCATCAGGTATCCTGTCTTCAAGAAGATCTTTTATAACAGGACTGTTTTCATATAGCTCGGTAATATCCTTTTCCAGACAGTTTCCTATCTCTAAAGGAAGTCGTCTGCACGGAAGAAGTGTTCCGTCGGCCAGAACCGTCAGCAGCGTTATTCCCGCTGAGCAGTAATAGTAACAGTTTCCTCCCTCTGAAAACTGAAGTGCACGGTTTAAATGAACATCAGTTTTACTGAAAGGAACCCTTCTGAAGTGCTCCTTTGTAAGGATCTTTACCATCTTCTGAAAATCCTCTGTTGACAGTATTCCTTCTGTACTGCTGCCCATAGGAATCATTCTGTCGGCCCAGAACCTGTCTATTTTATGCTTTCTCGCCTCTCTGATAACCTTTTTCAGTTCATCTTTGTTATTGTTGTGACAAGTAAATGCCGCCATTGACTGTATTCCGGCTTTTTTCAGAAGACTGAATCCGTTCATTGCTTTTTTGTAATTGCCTTCTCCTCTGACACTGTCATGAACCTTTTCTGTTCCGTCAAGGCTTATCTGGACAAATGAAAGCTTTGAATATTTTTTGAGTTTCAAAACCGTTTCCTCATCAAGGAGAGTTCCGTTGGTCAGGATCCCGAACGTATTTCCGTATTCTTCACACAGATCAAGGAGAGGGAAAAAATTATTCGACAAGAACGGCTCACCGCCGGTAAAATTTATATGTCCCTTAAAATTGTATTTACTGCAGAAATCCCTGTAGCTGAAAAATATTTTTTTGAGTTCTTCAAATGAAAGCTCCGACTTGTAATCCTCCTGATAACAGTGACTGCACCTGAGATTACACTTATGACAAATATGCCACTGAAGAACGTGCTTTTTTATTTTGTCATTTTTCATGGGGATTTGCACCACGCTTTTACTGTAAATTTGTTTTTTCTGTTCATGATTGCTGTCCTTTCTGTTTGTATGTATTTTTAAAAATACAAATGTATTTTCTAATTGCATTATACTACAGATGGTTGGAAAATGCAAGAGGGGAGAGAAAAAATTATTAAAAAAATAACAAGAGTAAATAGAAAAAAACTTCTCGCTTCAGCCATAAAAAAAATTCTCCTGACCATATTTATACTGATCAGGAGAAAAAAATTTTAAGCTCTGTGTTGTTGTAAATTGTACAAATCAAAAAGTGCAGTTGTTTTATCAATATTAATATCCAGCATTGAAAAGATTTTTTGTTCAAGCGAAATACAGATTTCTTTTTCCATTTTTTCTCTGTAATCACTTATACTCACATCGGAAACATAATACTGAAGAATAATTGCTTTCAACAGTTCTGTTAAGAAAACACAACATTTCATTCTTTCCTGATCTCTGTTAAGGAAAGCAGACATTTCACTGTCTGTCAAAGAAGCTGTACCAAGATGCTCTTCGCTAAGATCACAATTCAGATATTTTCTGAATATATATGAATATATCTTGAAAACATCCTTCATTTCAACTTTAAACAAACAGTTTTCTTCTTTTCTGACTATCAGTTTTCTATAGCCTGATCTTGGGAAAAACATTTTTTTACCAACAAGAATGTATCGTATTCCCGATATTGCTTTCGCTTCTTTCAAATCAGAAAATACCAGTCTGAACTTGTTTTCAGCATCAAGTTCCTTAAAAAAATTATCCCAGAAATCGTATGAAAGCTTAAACGTCAGATCTCGTAAACCTGCAACTTTTTCAGGCAGTTTAAAATCTGCACATTCCGGATTATCATTGATAATATATGATACATCTTCATCCCAAAAACATTCAGAAGACTTTATCATTACATCCAATGCTGATGCCATAGCTTTTCTGATATTTCTGTCTCCTCCTGTTGGATCATAAACAGAATACTCTGTTATTGTTCCGGTGTATGCACTATTTTCAGTATCATTTATCAATAACTCCGGATTTGATTTTGAGTTATCCGGAATTTTTTCCTTTAAAGGATTTTCCGCCTGTTTTGATGGCTCAACAGGCATTTTATCTTCAGCTTCCGTTTTTATTTCAGGTGCTGTTTTTACATTTGATGCAGCACTGTCATCTTTCAAAGATATGTTTTTGCCGCCTTCATCTTTTGCAATTGCATCAAAAATAAGTGTTCTGCAAAGTTGACCGATCTCATTTCCGGACAAAAAACGTTTAATTTCATCTGAATCATAATCATAATGACATGAAGTATAAATATCTGATATAAAGCCAATGATATATGGATTGTTTCTGATATATTCCTTATTTTTACTATCATCATGATAGTAACCTGCTAAAAGTGATACAAAAATTTCGCACATTTCACACATCACTGTCAAAATATCATTTTTAATATCTTTTTCACACGAAGTCTCGCTGATCGTATTAACGTAGAATTGCTTAAACGCCATAAAAGAGCTGAAAAGTCTTTTATATTCCTTTTCATTTGAAAAACAACAGCCCAAAAAAGATGATACGCAGTACACTCCGGCAAATGCCCGCAAAATTGAGTTATCAAATCCTGATTTTGATAAACTTTTCAGGGAATTGCCTATACAATACAGATATATCATCGAAGGAATATCTTTTTTATCTTCTTCGAGATTACTGACTGAAATATCATATTTATCACAACAGTTATCTTTATTCTGCATTATTGCAGCATTGGAACCGACTATGACAAGTTCTATATAATCCGAACATCTTCCGAATTCAATCAATGAACTGTTTATTTTTTTCAGATCATCAATCAGCTCTCCAAGTTCCTCTTTAAAAAACATATCACCTTTTTCAATTATCTGTGTGTATTCATCCAGTATGTTTTTTTTAGAAAAAAATCCTTTACTGTCGTTCATTTTGTTTCACTCCCGCTCATTAAAGAAATATTTTCATTCTGATTTTTCAGACTAATTTATAATATTTGTCGCAGATTGGTCCTAATCTGTTTTTCATGATTACTTTTACTGTTTCTGCTTGAGAACAAACTGATAAATCAATTTTATTAATCATATCATTCATTTTCTTTGCACATTCTTTTTTACTTAGATTTATAGAACAAAAATCAAAAACATCATTAATTTCATTTCCATAATAACTATTATAATAAAGTCCGAAACAATGCAAAATTAAATAATAATCAATATACGATCTTATGACTTCTTCAATGTAATTATTCTGAACCATACTCAAATCAAAATTGATCAACTGTCCCAGTCCTTCAATAAATTTTTCTACTTTTTCTTTGTTGATACCAATATCCAAATGATCTTTTAATGATTCAGCTATAATATCAAACAAATATGAATATGATGCAATTAAATATATTTTATCATTTATGTTCTCATCATTAACAGAATCAATTGACTTAAATAACTTTACAATCAAACTGACAAAATATAAAAAAACAAAAAAGATTATTTCATTGTCATCGTTTGTATCTTGTCCGTTTTGGTTTTCACTCTCAGGGAATAAAAAGTTTATCTGAAGTTCTTTGTTTAATATACAATCACAGAAACTATATTTTTTTTCAGAAAAAAAATCAAAATTGTCTTTTCCGAAATAGTCTTTTTGTAATTTTTCAGAATTTTCATTATAGTACTTTGACATAATGTTCCAGTAATATTCCCACTGATCAATAATTATTTTGATTCTGTCATCTTTTAATATACTGTCATTTTCGATCTGTGGTTCCGGCTGTTCAGACTCTCTTTCCGGATCAGTCCGTATAGTCATATTTAACTTAATCATTCTGATCGGTTCCTCTTTTTTTTCAAAATAATCATTCTGAAAGGCTGCAGGATTCTCATTAGTCTGTACCAAACCGTTGTCAACGGCATAATTAGATTTAATTACATCAGCACTTCCGTTTTCCAAAACCGAAGTCGATTTATCAGCAATCTCAGACTGCACGCTGTTATCAATGCTTTTTGGCTCAAAATTACCAATGTTGACTGCATTGGCTTGATTGTCATTAATTACTTTACCGGATGATCCTTCAGAATTTACTGAACCATCAACAGCCGGAGTCATGTTAATGTTCGTATTTTCGAACGGTGTTCCGGAAAACTGTTCGTCCGGAAATGATTCCGACGGCTCGTTCTGTGTCTTGGGCATCTCCAGTCCGTTTCTCTTCAATGCTTCAGAAAACAAATTATCAGTAGTATCATTCAGGCAATTTGAGTAAAAATCATTCAGCTTACCACAGTAAGCTTCAATATCATCATATGTTTCAGATACAAACAAACCATACAGAGCCGAAAACGGATTTCTTATCTTGTTGCCGTTTCGGAGCATTTTATCAGAAACCTTGCTGTTTAAAAAAGTTTCGGCTTCGTTATTCCTTGCTGTTTCTCCGGTGATCAGTCCTGCAAGATACAGTGCATATGGTTTGTTGCACTCTTTAAAATTATTCAGATTACAGCAGTCTATCATTGTACCGCCTGACACAGAAACCGCCTCAGGAATAAAGGCGATATTTGAACTGAGTTTTTTGTTGTCAGTAATATTACACACAAAAGATATTTCTTTTTGCAGGGGCTCAGGAAAAACAGAGAGAATTTTTTTTGCAAATGACAGTTCCTTTTCAATACTTTCAATATTATCATATGTATCCTTAAGTTTTATATAAACAGTATTTCCCTGTTCAACGCCATTAAGAATTTTTTCTATAATATATGCATAATGATTTGTCTGAAAATCACTGAAATCAGCATCCATTTTAAACAACTGTGATGCATCCTGTGATTGGGCTTCAAACTCCTCACAGTTGTGAAATTTTATTTTTTCAAATTCTGCTGAAGGTGAAGGTGCTGCAGGAAAAATAAAATCTGCACTCAGATACCCTGCGCTTCTTGCATTATATTTCAGAACATAATAGAACAAACTTCCGTTGGATTCTTTTCTGTATCCGGCTATCCTGCTTTCTGTTGCTGCATAAATATTGCGAATAACGGCCTCAGGCACTCTGCTATCATTGAAAACAGTTTTTTCTTCACCTACGTCCCCATATAAAATATTAGCCACAATAATTCTCCTTTCATAATATTATCACCTGAATATCAGAATTTTATTGTCTTGTCAGGGAATAATTTATTGAAATCTTTATATACGCTTTCAACATCATCCAAAGACAGATTTTTATTGCCTATTTCCATTATTCTGTCTTTTATTTTTTCATACTTGTCTTTTTCCTTGACAAATTCTGATCTTTTCCTAGCCGTTTCTTCTATCAGTCGGTTCAGTTCTTCTTTTTTTGCTTTTGGTTTGAATATCCGCCCTTTTAATTCATCAATTTCCTTCTGATATTTTTTGATATTTGCATCTGCTTCATTGATTTTCTCATCAATGCTCTTTATTTTATCTGAAACAACATCCATCATATAATCCCTGTTTGCAGAACTGTCATCCATAATCAATCCTGTACGCTGAAGCATATTGTACAGAAATACATTGAGCCCGCTCGGCTTGTCACCGGCATGAAGATGCAGATAATATTCAAGGAACCATTTTAACAGCATAGATTCATTTATCTTATGTTCTTTCAAAATCTGACTGCTGGCGCCGCCTGAACCATCAAAAGATTTTATTATTTCAGCTTTATCTTCGTCTGAGATATCTTTTAAGATCGGACTATTTGAATATTGTAAAGCAGCAAGCTTTTGGTCAGAAGGAAGCCTGGTTATGTTTTCAAGTGCATAAAATCCAAATGAAGATACAAAATTTATCGGTATATCTTCAGGTGCGGGATCATTTCCGACCTGATACATGCTTTTTATTACTGTCTTCAATACTCCGGATGTCATATCGACATTTCCAAAATACAATTTCTGAGACAGTTCATTACTCTCTCTTATTTTTGAAGAATAAATGCATTTTTTTTCAGAGTCATAAAATGTATCATCCGATTCCCTCAGATACTTTACAAATTTATCAACATCAGCGGAAGTTACCTGATACTTCTCATCAGCATTAACACTTTTTGACCAGATTTTTTTATCTGACTTTGTTATATAATCTTTTTCCGTTGGTATTATCGCATCATATTTGGAGATCAGTATTTCTATTTTTATATCCTTATCATGAAAGAAATTATTTCTTAAAGACTGACATCTTAAGCTGTACTGGTTCATTACATTATCAGTAGCTTCTGCCATAACAGCCCTCTCTTCGCTGAGATTGTCATCTCCTAAAAACTGTTCTCCGGCAAATACAGTATAAATCACATCACTTTGACCTATTATCTTAAGTTTGTACATATCAAACTTTTTTTCATCAGGACTTACAAAATACTCACCCGGTACATCAACAAAAGTATAAACATACTTTTTGCCGTTATCAGAACACAAAAGAACTGAAAGTGAAGGAAACTCTCCTTTTGCAGTCTTTTTTACTGATAATTTTTCATTTATTTTCTGATTATTTTCCTGATAAAATGAATAATATGGTGACCTTGGATCAAATTCTACAGTAACTCCTTTTAATGATTCTCTGCCGTTTATAAGTTTGTGATATGCTGATACGATAACTGTTGATTTACCGGAAGACGGTGTTCCGACAAAAGAAATAATTTTCTGGGGATACAATCCAAAATAAGGTGAAATACAAGTTGCACATTCCGGACAAATTCTCTTATAAGCATTTACTTCTCCATAAGTTACACTCATAAGATGTTTTCTTCCCTGCTCATCTTTTTCATAGTTGCAGAACATCCAGTCATTATAACATCTCATAACACATCTATCAGCAGTATCCAGTATTTTTATTATATCATTTATTTTTTCACCGGCAGTCGCAAGTTCATTTCTGTTTACAAGATATGTAAGCTTTTTGAACAGTTCGGTCTCTTTTTCTTTTGTAAAACTTCTTTTCAGATCGATAACATACCATTCCTGGGATTCCTGCGGATCTTCGACCGACAGCATCTGCTGAACAAAAGGATTATCTTCCTCAACCGCTTCTCTTATCAATGTAACAAGATTATGTATCCAAAGATATTTATTTTCATTCTCTTCTCTTAACTTAATATCATCAGGTAAAAGATCAAATCCTGACAGATTTTTAAACATCAGTCTGTCAGATTCAGACGGAAGATTATCAGTGATGTATTCTTCATCAAACAGAATACGAAGCTGTTCGCATTTCTTTATGCTGTCATAATCCAGAATGACATCTTCTTCCTGAAGAAAAGATAATTCTGTATAGAAATTATTCATGTTTTCTTCTGAACCATTAAATAAACCGCCCAGTGAAACAAAAAATGCACTTTGCTTTTTTCCGCATGAAGGACAATAATAGCTTTCCATATTCCAAACTCCTTATTTTCTAATAATATTAACTATTCCATACTCATTTGTCGATTCTTCCAAATTGATGTTTTCGGAAGTATCACCTTCATCCGTTGACGTAGTTTTAAAATAGTATGTTATTTTTGCATCCTTTTCCGGATTTTTAAAGGCAAAATATCTTTCTTCCTTTTTCTCTATTTTGGGGAATGTGAAATAAAAAGTTTTTCCTTCAATTCTAAAATATAATTTTCCTTTTTCAAGAGTTATATCCGGCTTAATATATACAAGTACCCTGTCGGGCCAAAATTTTTCTTTTATTAAAATATTATAAATACCGTCAACTTTAAAGAAAAAACATTCATTTTCTATTTCAGCTTTGTATATGCCCGGCTGACTGTAATAATTATTGTCAATATCCAGCTGTTTTGAATTTCCTTTAGAAATATTAAAAATAATTGATTCATCAAGGGTCATATTTGTAATCTTCATACTGTAAATATCTTTTCCTTCAAGGAACTGGTTATTTATACTTAATGCATTTGATTTAAAAGTTAATTCAGACATATTATTACAGCCTCCTTAATTTTGAATCCCGGCTTATTTTATGATCAAAACAATTCAAAGCTCTGTGTTGTTCAAAGCTCTGTGTTGTTATAAAGAAATATCGTCCGGACAGTTTCCGCGAGTGAATCTTACCTCTCTCTTTTTATATGACTTCTTTTCCAGTTCTGCTCTTTCATCTTCATCTGCAGGAGAGCTGTAGTCAACAAATTTGAAATTTTTATCATTTGTAAGCGGAATAAATCCATTGACTGAATTTATCACAACTGCACTTTGCTTACAGCAGTTGTTCAATTCTCTTTTAAATGATTCTTCCTTGCTTTTCAGCTCAATATAATTTATAAAATCTTTAATAATTATATTTTCGTTATTCCAGCTGCTTAAAACCATTGTTTCAAAATCCATTTCACCCTGTGCAGCAGATACCCTCATCCATTTCTTTATCTGTTCATCAAGAACTTTCTGTATTTTACTGCATACTTTTACATTTTCATTGTATACTTCAGCAAGTATTCTTTCATCTATGTTTTCAATGTAATATTTGCATAATGATTCCCAGACAGGATGTTTTCTTTCTGAAAATACTTTTGTTATAACACTGCATACATTTTCACGAATTTTCGGAAATACCCTTTCATTTATGCTTAAATTCATAGAAGAAAGACTTTCCAGAACAATTGAACACATCTGTTTAGGCGAAATTCTATCCTTTACAAAAAAGATATACTGATTCCATGAGATCTCCTCATCATCGTTAAAAACAGCTTTTTTGAAATCATCCACTTCTTTTTCTGTAGTATTTTCATTTTCTTTATTTTTATTTTTCTTTTTCCTGAACAGTGCAAACAGCCTGAAAAATCCTTTCTCCGGTTCATCTGAAGCAGTGAATTTAACGGTTTTTTTTCTGTTTTCCCATTCTTCTTCCGAAGAAGCCACAGGGAAAAATTCTTTTGAAGACCGAAATTCTTCCTCGATCTGTGAATATCCGTTCATTCCAAGAATATCAAACATTCGTTTTCTTGCTTTCAAAACAAGCTTATCATTATTTTCATCAAGTTCGTCAATAAATTTGTCATTATTTACTATACGGGTAAATCTATTGTATAATGACCGCAGTATGATCTGCTCCGGAATAAATGATTCCTGAATTTTATATGCCACCCATGGAATAGTGTTCTCCGTAAACTTCTTTACATCTTCAACGTAATTAACATAAAGAGCATTATCATTTTCGCCCTGAACGTCTGAATTTATATGGAGATTAAATACTTCATCAGCAAACTCTATTTTTTCTATATCGTCATTTTCAATAAACAGTTTAAATACAACTGAACAGTCCGGAAATCTGTTTACGTCTCCTCTGAAGGTATCAGACAAAACTTTACATAATTTTCTGCTCTCTTCTTTAAATGCATCTGCATTTGCTGAATTTTCTTTATTTTCATCAATTGTAAATATATAAAACAGATTTAATTTAATATAATATCTGGTTATATTTCCGTCTTTAAGTTTCAGATGCTCCAGATATTTATACAGCACATTTAAAAAAGTTTCAAGTATACTGACATCATAACAAATTACCGCAAGATAGATCCGTCTTCCGCTGTATCCGAGAAACGACTTTATGTCAATATCATCAACATTTTCATCAGATACATATAGTATATCTGAATTTACGATTCTGGTAAAATGGCTTTCTATTCTTTTGTACACAGAAGAAAATCTGGCATCCTTATCAAAAATTAAACACCGGTGTGTTTCCTGTATAGTTTTATTCCGTGAATCTATATTTGAGGCAATAACCTCACTGGTTTTATTAAGAAAATCAACAAAAGCCATATTATCAATCCCTTCATATCATATTGCAAATTTCAGCAGAGAAATATCTTTTCCCTGCTGAAATATCTGATGATTTTTTTCAAAAATCATTAACAGTTACTAATAAACTCTTCTACTCTGTTATAGAAAAACTCCAGCTGACTTGCAAGTGAATAATCATCCTTTGTCGCACACATCATAGTATTATCAATTGGTGTAGAATATGCTGAGGATACTAACTTCTCGCCTTCAAAAGCAGAATTTACTTTCTGGTATACCTTGGCTTTAATCAGAACTGACTCATACTTGATCATATCGGACTTTTCAGGCATCAATGCCAGAACAGCTTCCTTTTTGTTTTCTGCTTTGATCATAGCTATATTTTTACTGTATGTATCATTTACGTTTTCGACATATGCATTCCACCAGTCTTCATCATCAGCATTTATATTTAAGAACCATGCTGAAAATACACCAAACAGCAGGTATTTCAGTTCTGTTACTCGCTTGCCTGCATATCTGAACGTCTCTGCTGACACAACTGCTGCATCATCTGCCAGAGAGTCTACCATAACTGCATTTAGTGCCATACTGTCTTTATCAAACTCTATACTGATATAGCCTGAAAGTATTGCCTGTATCATGATATCGATCATAACAGCATTTTTGCTTGCCTTGAACTTTTCAAGTGCTTTGCCTTTTGTCTCAGTTATTACCTCTTCTTTTATTGCATTCATTTTTTCAGAAAGATCAACAGCCATATCATATATATCTTTAAGTCTGTTTCTTGTTTCAGTGCTTCGTCTGATATTTTTGTAAAAGCTTCCGGATTCAGCATCATTAATATTATCAAATTCACCCAGTGCATTTTCACCGCAAACCGGAAGAAATGCTACAGAAGCTGCTTTTATTGATCTTGAAGCGAATATATATCCGTTTTCCTCCATCAGTTTTTTCATACTCGGAAGATCATTTTCATATCTTGCTGAAAACTCTTTATCCCAGTATGCTGAAGCATCAGCAATATTTCTGGGTACTTCAATGTCTGATACAGCATTCTGAATCTTATTTCTGTAACTGTCAAGCAATGTTTTTTGCCAGATATCAAGTTCATTATTTTTACAAAGATCTTTATCAATATAGCTTAAATTTGCATCATCTTCTGTAAATTCAATAAAGCCGTTTGCAGATGATAAGCAAAAATCTGCCATTTCTTTTATATCCGTAAATATTTTTTCTTCAGCCTGATAATCACTTCTGCTTAATGCCTGCGCTTTTCCCTCTACAACTTCTATTGTCAAATTACTGCATAACGGAGAAAACATCTTCCACGGTGCTTCTTCTCCACAGTCCATATGCATTCCGGCATCAGCATTAGACCCGGAGACCAGACACTTGGCATATTCTTCCTGATATGAAAGCATACCTTTAAAGTAATATAAAGGCAGACATGATACAACATCAAGATATGTTACCTCTGATACATCACTGATTCCATTAACACACGAGTCATCTCTGCCACGGGCTTTCAATATATCTTCGATTACCTTATTTATTTGTTTAGTTGATGACATAAGGCAAAAAATTTTGTAATTGTAAAATGCATTAAAACCTCCCGGGAAAGCAGAACTTGTCATTCCTCCGGCTGATTCCGGAGTTGCACACAATCCTATTTTAATTGCCTGATTATAAATGTCCTTTGCTGCCTTTTCTATTGGATCAACATCATACTGTGCAAGACAATGCTGTGCTAAATTGTCCCATTTTTCATCCTCTGACATAGCAGCATCTCCATTATTAATAATATTATCAATATCATTACATATATCGTTGATATCCGCTTTTTCTGTATATTTCACAACCAGTAATTTTTCAATAGTATCATTAATAAAGGTATTAAACTGATTTTTAAACAGCCTTTTCATATTTTCAACAGCCTTAAAATCGTTTTGCGTTGTACCTGTCCAGGCCGAAACATTATCCATCATATCCTGGATAACGGCATTGCTCATATCAGCTACTTTTTCAGAAGTAAGATAATGCTTAGCGAGCAAACTAAGTCTGCTGTTCTCATCGTTCATTTCAGCAACATTCAGCATATTTGTACTAAACGTTCTTCCCATTTCAGCCGTTGATTTTTTTTCTGTCAGAAGCATGCTGTCTTTCTGAAGTATTTCAGCTATTGCTGTAAACGCACCAACATATCTTTCATATATATTTTTTTCAAGATCATTTACTCTGTTTAAAAGCTCAGTCAGACAATTTCTAACATTTCCTGAATCCAGACAGCTTTTTTTCCAATAATACAAATCACGTGATTTTATGGCATTTATATAATTTGATGTGACATCTTCCTTCTTTTTACCTGAAAAAATGCCACCTATATTAACGGATTCATTTTTACTTTTTGTTGCTTTATCCTCGAACTCCTTATATTTATTTTCATAATACCTGCATATCTCAGCAAACCTGTTAGCCATTGAGTTCAGAAATTCACGGACACTCTGACAGAGTTTTTTTGCTGCAAAAGGACCGTTTTTCTTCATTTCTTCTTTAAGAACAGCTTCAATATTATCATAAACATTTGAAATCCAGTCATTTTCAAAATTTATAGCATTGATTTTATTATTATGTGACCCAGGTCTTTCATCATCGCCTTTAATATCGTTAAAGGAAAGATCTCTTGACAGGGATACTATTCTCTGACAGCATGACACATTTCCGCCTTTTTCAAATAACACTTCATAAAGCGAATCGCTGTTCAGATCAGTTTCAGCTGGAATAAGTCCAACCGTTGTCATTACTTCAAGCACATCTCTCTGAACTGCTTTATCAAATAACTCAATTAAAGCCATAGACGTTCTGCCGGCCATTACTGTCATAATTTCTTCGACCTGGAATTTAACTGCACTATAACCCATAGCATTGTAACAATAATAAACATCTCTTGGAAGTTTTATATTATTTTTCTGCAAATCTTCTGCAGCTTTTTCATACTGTGCTTTATTATTTGAAATTGCCCTTGAAAGCTGAACCTGATTATCGTTAAAGTCAACTATCATTGAAGCACTGAGTAAAGATGAAACATAATTAGTAACGTTTGAAATAACAGTATCACGTTCAAGACTTCCTCCTGCTGAATCATAAGCCTGAACAAGAGTACAGCTGTCAAAGATTGGACAGCTTTCACCAATCGGCGTTACCAGAGGAGTCTCCAATACTTTCCCATCCGGAAATTTTTCACATGGAAATACATATTTTTCTCTGGCATCCTCAGCCTTCATATAAGCATCTATTTCCTTCATTGCTGCGACAAAATTTCTCTGAAGAGCATCCTTTTTAGCACCTGTCTTAAACTGAACATCCGGTGTATACAAAATAGCATCAAACTGTGGCTTCAAACCACCGCTCATAGCCAAAGCAAGTCTGACCATATATGATATATCAACAATTGTGCCGCTGCCTGTTCCACCGGAAATACCTGCAACAAGAATAATATTTATTGGTTTGGAACCTTGAACTTCTTTTTTTGCATGGTCTGAAAGATTCTGTATTTTAGCTCTGATAATATTTAATAAATTGTTGTAATTTGTACTATGTGAAAGCATCAGACGACCAATCTGTCTTCTGCACTGAGCACCGTTTGTATCTATTTTTGTACTGTCAGGAATATTTTTATCCATCCACTTCGCCTGCGGACAGCGCGGATTGTTCTTGGTATTGATGACTATATCGATCAACGCCGGATCAAGATGACTTGCTACCATTGCATATTCTGTGTCATCAAGATATCCTTCAGATGCCATTGATTTTCTAATGGCCTGAAGATCCGGTTCTGAAGTATCTATAGCAAGAAAATCAATAATTTTATCTTTATCATTAATAGTTTTGATATATCTTTCCTTTATTTTATTCAGTGTCATTCCTCCAAGTCCGCCAAGACTTATGACCAAGGTAGGAACATCTGTAGCATTGGCTCTGCTTTGTAATTCAACAATACATCCGCCGTTTTTATTTTCAAGGCTTGAAAGCTTTACCTTAGTTCCCGGAAATCTCTTAATGATTGCAGATGCATTTTTTGCATATTCAGGTATACTCATAAAACTCATTCCTCATTTCTGTATAATTATTTCTCATATTAATAAACTTACATATACAAACAATCAGCTTCCGAATGTAAAGATTATTCGTATTTTTGTAACTTCAGAACCGTCTGTTTTTTTACCTCCGATACAGAATACCAGTGTCTCTCTTTCCTTTCTGTTGGAAATTGATTTATTTATCTTTCTTCCGTAATTGGAGAGTACGCCGTCAGATAATCCAACTTCATCACTCTGACATTTGATAATATCAGGATTTTTTGAATTTCTGTCACCGGTAATAATAATTTTCTTTAAAGCTTCACAGTGCAGCACTGCATCAACAGCCTCAGGATCCAGAGTCTTGATCTGAGATTCCTCATTTATCATTTTCTTTACAAGCTGATGCATAGTAATTTTATTTTCTTTTTTGAACTGAGATTTCATTTCAAAACTGTTTCCGAGGTTTAAAGTAACAATTTTTCCGTTTCCGTCCACATCGACTTCGATTTTAGGGTTTTCAAGAGCAGTATGAAGTCTTCTGGATTTATTAAGAAAAACTAAAACACCTGCTGTTGCTGCAGCAAAAACAGCAGCAATACATCCAACAACTATTCCTTTTTCCTTTTTTGAAGCCTTGACGCTTATCTTTATGTTCTTTGATATTTCATTTTCTCCGTCAGAAACAACAAGATCAAATTCGGCGCTTCCTTTTTTTAGAGCTTTAATACTCACAATTCCATCAGTTATAGTTATATCTGCAATCGAACTGTCTGATACATTTTTGATGCTGTATGTTAAAGCATCATTTTCAACATCTGTAACTTTTGATACTATATCATCAATTAAAACAGTATCTCCGGATGATATCGAATACGAATCCCTGATATCACCTAAAACCGGAGACGCATTTGCAACAGTTATTTTTATTTTTCTGTCAAGATATGAACCTTCATCTGATGCCAGATATTTTAACACGATCTCTGTACTTCCGGGAGCAACCGGTTTGATTACCAGCTTATCATCCTCTATTTTCGGTTCTATTATATCCTGATCATATTTTTTTACTGTTATTTTGGCTTTTGGGTCATTTGTATAGCTTTTCAGATCCGGAACTTCTGAAGACTCACCGTTTACAGTTTTTATTTCATCAACAGGGTTTTTATCTGTCTGTTCTATTTCAAAAGGAACAACCGGTTCATCTGCTACAACAATATGATAATCTTCATAGCAATAGTATTTATCAGAATTTACCAATACACTTACAAGATAGTCACCGGGTTCATCAAAAACATAATTTCCGGCAAAACTGCTTCCATTTGAAATAAGATTTACTATATCAACATTGTCCCTTTTATTTAAATATGCTTCATATTCTTCAGGCTTAAGATTTTTAAAATCATCTTCCAGAGTCTTTCCTTTTGAAATATATAAAGCAGCTTTTGTTCCGGGATCGTTATACATATCTTCGCCGGAAACCAAATTTCCATCTGACATTAGAAATGTTTCAACATTTACAGTTCCTCCGGATACAACACCGGAACGTGCATCGTTTCCTTCTGTAGTGATTTTTGTGTTCAATGACATGTTGTACTGCTCGATCAGATTTATTTTTACTGAATCTTTTGAAACGATATCTGAAACAACAAGTTTCCATTTTCCTGTGTTTGGATGAATAATTTTAATATTTGCAGAAATTTTATCTTCGTTATACCATACATCCGATGAACTGTTATTTAACTTAACTTCTTTTCCCTGTTCGTTGTAAAGCCGAATATTTCCGTTCTTAATAGCATCTACGCTGCTGTTTGAAATTCTGATATCAGCTTCAACTACTGAATCAGTAATATCAAGTTCAGTAATATGCTCTTTTCCGTCCCCCGGAAATTCGTCAATGTTTTTTATGTCAACGTAGCAGAGATCTTCTACTATTGAACTGAACTGTTCTTCCAGTTTAGTAATATCGTCCTTGTTAATAAGAACCTTTCCGTTTGTTTGTTTTGCATACTCATCAAGGATCAGTTTTCCATAACCCTCACTTCCGCCTTCAGATCCGGAAATAGAATGATTTCCATTTTCATCAAGATAATCAAAGGCTACACTGTATACAATAACGTCTGAATCTCCAAGTGATTCCTTTACTGCCCGGGATATATTGTCAGGACTTGCTGTGTCAGGATTTATATCACCGTTTTCCGCACCATCAGTAAAGATAACCATTACATTTTTACATTTTCTTCTGCATTTTCTTCCAGATATTTTCTCGCCTCTGCAATTGCAGAAATCATATGTGTACCACCGTGACAGTCTGTCATTCCGGAAATTGATTCCAGCAAATTATCTATATTATTTTTATTGTCCAGAGAAGCAAAATCTGAAACACGTTCAACAGTATCTGAATATTGAAAAAGAGCTATTTTATTTTCTTTTGTCGGCAGTTCATTGATCAGAGTCTTGGCCGACTCTCTGGAAATAAGCTGCGGATCTGAAGGATGCTCTTCCGTCGGACTTGCAATTGACCCGCTTGCATCCATAACAATTGCCAGATGAACAGGAGAATAATTCATTCGGTTTCCCTGAACTCTTTCAGCAATTATGGAATTCCCGGTCGAAAATAATAATGAATAAGAAAGTATCATCGCTGTTGATAATACAACTTTTTTTCTTGCCCCCATATTTAATTCCCCCCATAATACAAAAAAAGCTGCGAGCACATATTAACAATCAAAATATCATTCGCAGCTTTATAATAATACCCCTATTATTATAAAAATAAACCTGTAATCATCTTTCATGTTTCGGAATAAGTTTCCAAAAAACACAGCTAATTACATTTCGTTCATTTTGTACCATCAATACAAAATATTACGCATTTCTCATTAATATTATATCATATTGAACATATACTGTCAACATGTAATATGTCACAACTTATTACATATATTTTTATCACCATCCCATTTCAAAGCTCTGCTTTTAACAAGCAGAGGCGGGGGATATCCTCTGTGTTGTTATAACATATGTCAAGGAGCTGTGAATAATAAACTTCAGATAACAAAAAAGTCCAACATAAAAGGTGACGACGGATATAAGACATTTTCAGTCAGGATCAAAGATGAGATCGTTGAGAAACTTGACTCCATCGCACTGAAGACCAATCGTTCGCGAAATGAACTTATAAATATTATGATTGAATTCGGCATTGAAAACTGTGAAATAAAAGAATAACGTCCGAGGTGAAGATGATCGTCCGGACGTTATTCTTTTATTATTTAATTCTGAAATCAAAAAATATGACATTATTATTAAATGATGATGATAATTTTTCAAAGCTCTGAAATCTATATTCCGCTTCTGAAACATTCTCCGCTCATTCAGAACAGATTCTCATTTTTCCATACTCTTCTCAGTTCATCCCGTACTTCCGTAAGTGCAAATCCAAGCAGGTTTGTGCCTTTCCATTTGTCAGCACAGTATGCATGTTCATCCTGTGCTGACATTCCGATTCCCCATATCTTGTCATACGGACTCGCTTCCACAAGGATCTTGTCTTTTGTTGAAATCAGATAGTCTCTCAGATCTTTGTTCTGACTGAATTTTCTCCAGTTGCCGTTAAGTACGATAGTATACTTCAGTTCGTCCCACAGTGCTTCGTCAAAATTTCTGACATTTCGGCCCAGAGCCTTGATCCTTTTCGGATCACTTTCATTCATGATCATATCATTAACCTCTTTGTCGTCAAACAGAAGCGCCTTTTTGGACATCATATACTGTTCCATACAGTTATAATTTACAGTTTCTTCAAGAAAATTCTGCTTCCACCACTGGCTGAAAACATTATTTCCGATATTTCCGGATGCAGCAGGTGTGTGACCCCAGAACATAACAAACTTTGATTTGCTGTTTATTATTTTCTGAACCGAATATTTAGCCTTTCGTTCATTATTCCAGAAGAAAGTAACAAAGTCATTCTTTATGTAAAACTGAGTATTATCGTCTTTATCATCCCAGAAGCCCTTCCATGTTATCGGCTCCGGAAATAATTCTATATATTCTTTTTTATCACTTTCAGGAAGAGCTTCAAACCATCCCCAAAAGCTGCCTGCATAATCCTCACCTGCTCCCATTCGCCATCCAAGGCTGTATCTTTCATATTCCGGATACTCCATCCATAACGGCTTCATTATTTTATCAGTAAGTTTACTCATAATACCTCTCCTTCGATCTCCTTATTTTCTCTTAAATTCTGCCATAAAGTATTTTCAAAAGTTTCTTCAGCGATATCTGCATTTGCAGGTTGAACTATGTCCTCAGGTAATTTCGCAGTAATATACTGTCTCCATCGTTAGAATAATTACATTTTAACACATAGCATTACAAAAAACAATCGTCAAAAAAATATTCCTTGACAGCGTTTTAAAACCGGACTATAATGAAATTAGAACGATATTCTAATTTTAGGAGGCAGCAGAAATGAAAAAGAGAATATATTATTTTACAGGAACCGGAAACAGTATGCGTGCAGCAAGGGTCATAGCAGAGAAGCTTGGTGATACTGAGCTTGTGTCAATGAGAGCAGATCCGGCGGCTGTACCTGCATCAGACTGTGACGTTATAGGATTTGTATATCCGGTTTATCACTGGACAATGCCCGCTCATGCAGTAAAATTTGCAGAAAGCCTTGAAATCAACCCGAACGCATATATTTTTGCAATTGCAATGCCGAGCTTTATCTGCGGGATTGCCTGTGAAAAGCTTTCGGAAATTTTAGAAAAAAAGGGAGCAAAGCTAAATTACGGAAACCTTGTACACAGTGTCGCAAACTACGTAATAGTGTACCCTCCGTTCCCGTTTCCGAAGCTTCGAGTTCCGAAAACCGAGAAAAAGCTGAAAAAAATCGCAGATGATATTTATCTGAAAAAATCACGAGATTACCCGCGTGCAAGCAAATTTATAAAGAAAAGAAGAGACAAGGTCATGACTCCGTACATTGAGCTGCAGAAATATGCAGACGAACCTTTTACCATCAGTTCTGACTGCATATCCTGCGGACTGTGCAGCAGGGTCTGTCCCTGTAAAAACATTGTCATAAAGGACGGAAAACCGACGTTTGAACATCACTGTGCCAACTGCATGGCATGTGTTGTCAGCTGCCCGAAGCGTGCTATCGGATACGACATAACCCAAAACGATAAAAAACTTTTAAATGCGATGAGTAAAAAAACGCCGCTTGTAAAAATAATGGGGCTTCCGAAAAAACGAAAGCTGTACAGAAACCCATATATCACCGTAAACGATCTTACAAAGGAGAAGGAAAAAATACAATGTCAAAAAGAGACACCAGAGAAATAATAATTGATGCTGCAGAAAAAATATTTTTCACAAACGGTTTTGAAAAAACATCAGTAAAAATGATATTAGCCGAAGCAAATGTCGTAACAGGGAGCTTTTATCATTTTTTCCCGTCAAAGGAAGCACTTTTTGAAAGCGTGATAGAACGATTTTTAAAAAACTATACCGACAGAGTGACAAATATTTTTACAGATAAAAATTTAAAACTAAAAGAAAAGATCATTAATTTTTTCATGGAACTTAACTGTTCATCCGAAATTTACTACAACGTCCTTGAAGGCGACAAGCTTCACTGGACAGTACAGTGCGCACTTCATGAAAAAACCATGGAAGCTCTGGTTTCACCTGTATCACAGCTCGTTTCCGGGCTTATCGAAAGCGGCACGGTTCAGAGTAAACTTGATGTCGACGCAAAAACTCTTTCAAAAATACTGATAAAAGGCTCCGAGGCTGTTATTCACGGAGAAAATGAGTACGGTGCAAAACTGTTTATTTCGGATAAAATAAAGAAAGACCTGACAGATTTTTATATGCTGATACTGAATATCAATGATATGGAAAAATAAAAATGCCCTTACTTCTCTGCAGTTTCCCTTATTTTCATGGTAAATTCAAGGGAAAATCTGAAGTGATGAGGGAAAAAGGCAGTGACATTATGTAGTCACTGCCTTTTTCCGCTCAATACAACTGAAATTTTTTGATAAAACTATACTCTTCTGTAATGTTTAAAATAAAAATCATCATCACCTTTTCCGGCATTATCAAGCATAATTGCATGGAGCTGTCCTCTGATATACGGAGCTTTGTTATTTTCATCAAGATCCCAGTAGGTTATTCCTTCAGGTTCTTCACCAATACTGCTGAACTGATATCTGAAGTCACGATCCTGATTTGAGTGAGTAAGTCTGTAGATCGGAGTATTTGAATTTTTAACCGGGTTTTGTACTACTGAGAAAACTGAAATACCGCCGCTGTTATTGGCATTTCCTTTCCACGAACCATTATTGATATGAAGATGATTTTCATTGTCAAAGCATCCGCCCTGCATGCATGATCTTTTAAGAATAGATCCGTCATTATCTCTGACAGTCAGACAGGAATGATATGTCAGAAAATCTTTTCCCTGCTTAAGTGCAGTCATATTTATTTTATAAATAAGAATAGGACTGTTGCTGTTTAATTCTCCGTCAGATGTATACAAAAAACCGCTGTTTGGATTGATAGCGAGCCATCCGCAGTCGTTGTGATATTCGCCATTTGCTTTTTTCATGTATGATGTTGCCGTAAGTGTTAATTTATCAGCTTTGTACGCACAGATTCTTGCTGTTTTATTTGAAACCGGAACAAAAACATATCCCTGATAATGATCTATATCCCCAAGATGATAAGACGTACTTACTTTATAAATTCCCTTACTGTTGTTTGCAGATGTCACCTTATTATTCAGGTCATGTCCGATTGGAAATTTCCACAGATTTCCGTTCTGAGTGAAAAACCAGTTGCTGTTGTCGTGACATACTCCCTGCAATTCATGGCTCCAGCCGTTTTCTCTGTCTGATGGATATTGTCCTTTTTCATTTGGATAGCGTTTGTCATCACCAAGGTATTCATAGTGAACCTGTCTTGTTCCGGGATATAATGTTACATTGATGTTTCCGTCTCCCTTGTCTTTAGCAAGCCATCTGTATGCAGGAAAATAGTATTCAGTATTCTGAGCTTTAACCGTTACACCATCAAGATACCAATTTGCATTTTTATTTTTGTTATCATGTCTGATTATTATTTTGGATATCTTTCCGATATCAGCTGTACTGGTTATTGTATAAGTATCGTTCATACCTGTTTCAAAATCATCATGATCCTTTAAGTCAAGAAGACGTTCACAAAGATGTCCGCCATTTGTGCCAAAAATCTCGATATAAACATTTGCATCAGTTCCGCCGCCTGAAATTTCACCTGTATACACAGTAACATAGTAATAATAATTCATAAATCATACCTCCAAAATTTTACTATTGATTCAAAATAAATTAGTGTAATGAAATATATAAATAACAGATCCGGGTATTTATATATAATTTTTATTTACAAAAGCTTTTGAAATTTTTACTTGAAATATTTCTTGCTTTGATTATAGCACAAAGAATTTTCATAAAATATATATTACAAAATTGTAATTTCATCGAACTTATTGTCATTTATAGTATACAAACCGGATTATTTTTTTATTAATGAAACCTTTTTTAAAATCTCCTGTCTGTATTTATGAAAGCAAAAATTACAGTTTTGAAATTTTAAAAAAACCTGAACAGACTGTGATATAATATATTTCAGCAAATAACAAATCAATGTAATTACTGAGAGGAGAAAACAAAATGAAAAAAGCAATATCCGTAATTTTACTCGCTTCCATAGCACTTATCACAGCAGGATGCGATATTTCAGATGAAAACATCAACATCACTCCAAAATCGGCGCAGGAAACAACTGCATCTGTATCTGTATCAGAAATCGCTGAAACAACCGCAGCTGAACTGAATGTAACAACGGTATCTGAAACAGTAACTGAGAAAGTGCCGGAAGAAACGCAGCCAAAAGTTACTGAAAGCACTGAAGCTTATAATGCCCTTGAAGCAGAAATTAAAGAAACTGCCTCTGAAAAAATCAAAGGCTTCAACAAAATACATGCCATGCTTTCAGGTGTAGGACTTACAGACGATGTAGTAAAGGTGGAAAAATACATAATCGAAAGTGAGACCACAGATGAATGGAACCGCAGCGACGGATTCAAAGTACTTGATCCGGAACTGAAAAACATGGATGATCTTAACAAATTAATATACAGCGTTTTTGATCATTTTGAATGTGGAAATTTTGATAACAATTTTTCTGAAATAGACGGAAATCTCATCATTCGTCCTGATGTTATGACTTCTCATAACGGAACCTGGTCATACTATTTCTTCAATCCTGACGAAAGTGCCTGGGAATACAACGACATTACAGACAACAGCTTCTCTGTTACAGCAAAAGGCGGCAAAGGAAGACATGAGTATAATTATACTATTACCGTTTATTTTGTTAAAACAGCTGACGGCTGGAGAATAAGTGATTTTGACGGAAAAGTACCGGCTGAAGATAATAATTAAAGTGCAGTAGTACTGTACAAGCAAAATAATTTTAACCCAAAGTGATCCGCCACATTATAAAAATTCTAACTAATATATTTATTATTTCTATTGAATTGACGTCATTTGTATGTTATGATAAATAGAGAATGTTATATTTTCTGACAAAGACTGAGTTTTTTGAAAAAGAACAGGCTATGATTTATTACGAGAGTGTATTCGACTCACTGGAGTCAGGAAGCATAAAAGAATTTATAAGAACATGTAAAAAAGTAGGGTTACACTTTAAATACGGAGGTGAATGATACTATGATCAGAAAGTTTGAAAAGCCAACAGCAGAAGAAATTGAAAACAGAAAGCGTATGTATCAGCAAGCTGAGGAATTGGGCATTGACCTTATGGGATTTGACGTTGAACCTAGTGAATCAAGTCAGAGAAAGGATATACGTAAAGCAGTTGTTCTTCTTGCAACAGGCAAAGAAATACCGGAAGATCTGAGAAACAGACTTATTTCAAGAATGTCTCAGACTGCAACATAATAATACAGGACTATTTTCTGTGTGGTTATAAATATTTTTTCAAACAGATATCAAAAAAACAGATGACGGCTGAAGATAATAATCAAAGTGCAGTAAAATTTTTTCAGCAAACGTATATTTTAAATTTAAAAGCCGCAGATACGTTGTTTATAAACGCATCTGCGGCTTTTTGCAAAAATTTAGCTTAACACGGTCATTCTATGGCATTGCTTTTTCTATCAAAAAACAGATTCTTACCTTTATACAATTATGTTATAATTGCTATGGAACAGTAAAAATTGCTAATTTTTATAATTAACTCAAACTTCGCACATCAAAAATAACTGTGCATCTTGATAATTCAATAGAAAATGCCCCAAAAGTAACTAAATCAAGCAGCTTTTAACTTTGTCTTCAAAGTGTCTGGGATCGATTCGAGAAACTTCTCAACAAAATCAGATATCTGCTGTTCAGAAATTGTTAAAAATT
>JAZQPR010000050.1:0-7067 GCA_045628605.1 Oscillospiraceae bacterium | reverse complement strand
TCCAAAGAAGCTGGATAATCGCAAAGTGGCGGTATGGATGTATAAGCAAAATCCATTGGAATATCATAAATATTTTTCATCATCTTCTCAAGGTCTGCATCATCCTTACACTTGAATAGCAACTGCTTGAAAAAATAGAATTCTTCTTCGCTTGTGTATGGGTGTAAGCCACCGCAAAAATCCTCGTATGTGTTATAATTGCAAAGATATTTTGGAATATTCTCCGAACATTTATATGAAGCATTATCTACTGATTCACTGCCATCTGCGATGTGCCACATCAAATCAGATAAAGGCCGCAAATCAAGCTCCGGATATACAGCGGCGACATATCTCTCACAGCACATGATCGCATAAGCGACTCTTGCACGAATCGGAAAATCTTGAAAAACTTTAATATTCATCGGTATCGCCCTCACTTTTCATCTTCTCATACCGCTTGCGATATAACGTGACAGATTTCTGTGTGACTTTGAGAGAATCTGCCTGTCGAACGGGTAATTTGTGCCTGAATAATCATAAACACGCTTGAGATATTCGGTTGGCTGAAATGCAGCAGCTTCTAATGCGTCAAATATTTTGTGATATACCACCTGATTCGGATAGTATTTGTATTCTGCAAATATCTCGATTCCTCTGCGGTAAAAATGCTCCAGTATCGCCGCTGCACAGCCTGCACTTCTGCTATGACCATATTCGCATTGGCAGATGATATCTTTGCCGTCACGATAGGCTTTGTTGATAAATTCTGCAAGCTCTGTGAATTCGGGGAAATAGCTGTCATAGGTATATCCCTTCTCAGACAGATGATCAAGGTCAAGGTCATCGACTTCGCAGTAAAATACGGTATCACATACGCCGCTGTAATCAACGTGATAGTAGTGCTTGTCGATACGCTTGATTGCAGGATCGCAAAAGCTGATAACAGCGGTATTCGCTGGAAATTTACCGTCAGCAATAATGGACTTGCATCTTCCTCCTTTTGAAATGGTACAGCACCCTCACCCCGAAGGCGAAGCGAGGGACTGACCACATGATTGTTTAGTCGTTCAGTGCGCCTTCGGCATATTCCAACACTCTGTCTATATGGTATTCTTTGCATTCATCGGGAAACTTCTTTGCGACCTTATAAAGACAATCGACAAAAGCACGGCTCTGTGTCTTTTCAGCAACATCGTCAAAGACTTCGCTAAGCCATGAGAACTCATCAGCGGTACAATCATTTTCGAGAAATGCAATCGTATCATCAATGTTTCGTGAAAGGATTTCTATCTCCTCTTCCCAACACTGTTTAACACCGTAGTCCCACTCATCATCTGTTGATGCTCTTTTAGTAATAGATGCGCGAATCTCGTCAGTAATCATCTTTTCTTCCTCCTTTTAAGTACAGGACTTTGATCACTGTCAGGGAATATAGTGGATATATTGCCTTTGGTACGTTTAACACCAACTCTCACACCTTTATAGACCCCATACATTGTTGAACCGTCTTTTACTTTACGATTTGCTTTAAGTCCTGCAACGTGTTCGCCTGCTCGTTTTATATCATTATCACAATTGTCCATATCAGCGCAGAAAATCATCTCTTTCTGAACCGTCGCATGGTTTATTTCTCCTAAGGCAAGGGATATCCTCTTCTGCATCATCCGGATATACACAATTTCAATCCATAAACGTTATTTTCAATTGAAAATATAAATAAAAAATGGTATAATAAATTATATAATATCATAAATATTTACATGTTTATAACAACACAGAGGATATCCCCCGCCTCTGCTTGTTAAAAGCAGAGCTTTGAAAGAAAGAAGGATCACCAAATGATAAATCTGACAGTCGGAGATAAAGTACGAATAATACCCGGATCAAAAAATTATTTCAAAGGTGAAATTGAAAAATCGATGTTTGAAAAAGAGTGGACACTCACCGATTGCAATGGCAGCAAGGCACGTATAACAAGCGAAAATATTACACTTTACGTAGACATTTCATGTCTGGAAAGCATTAATCCAAAAACACTTTCAGCAGAAAACGTTCCAAAGGAACAGACCACTAATAATAATAATGATGGCAATTCCGGCTGGAATGCAATAGTTAAGGAATTTGAAAGGATATATCCGGGACAGACTGATCCTAAGCACTACGGTGCTCTTATAAAATGGAGATTCGGCGGAAATGATCCGCTCGACGGAATCAGTATTTACGAAGGCAATGACTACTGGCATTTTGTTACCTTCGGATCAACGGAACTGTATGAAAAACAATCTGATGATCCTGAAATAAGCGGATTCGGATATGAGCTGACTTTTAAGCTTAAAAAAGCAAATTATGCTGATACTGAAGCAGAGATCAAATGTATATGCGGTATTCTTCAGTCAATTGCAAGGATCACATTCAAAAGCGGAGAAACATTCGGTCCTTATGAATACATATATACCGGTCAGCAAACCGGAATAGATGCCGCTCGTCGCTCAGAATTAACAGGATTTATTTGTGTCCCTGATCCTACTGTAAATCCAATAATGACACCTAACGGAAAAGTTGAATTTCTCGAACTGATCGGAATGACTGACAAGGAACTGAAAACACTTTCAAACCGAGACTCAGTCCGCAGCATTTACGCTAAACTCGGAAGTGACATTACTGACTACAGCAGAAAATCTATTATGTAGCTTCACATCTGTATTCTGATGAGAACAATTACTGTGTCAACGACTTAATTTACAGGGTACTGACAAACGAAAGATAAAATTCAGGTTCAGTTGTAAATATCTCCTGCGGTATCCTCAATTCACTTAACGAGTATAAACGAAACGAACAGAAGACACAAGTGGAAATGTTAAAATCTATCACTGACAAAGGTTTAATATTTAGAAATAAACTTTTTCCATCTTCTTAGTACATCTAACAGAGGTTTTTCCAGATAAGAACATGCTTTTTCTTTGATATGGTCAGGAATACCGTAGGCAGCCTCTGCAATGCTCCCTGTAATTGCAGCAATTGTATCACTGTCTCCACCAATAGATACGGCATTTCGAATTGCATCTTCAAAATCGCTGCTTTCAAGGAATGCGATAATTGCTTGTGGAACAGAATCACTGCAGGCATCGCTGAACAGGTATGCAGGACGGATCTCATCGAGCGTTTTTGAAAGGTCGTATCCGTACTTTTTTTCAATATGCTTTCTTATTCGTCGTTTGCATTCTTCAGGATCATTGTTTACAGGCTCCTCATAGTCATCGCAGTAACCGCCGAAATAATAACGGGACAAAAAAACAGCATCAGCTGTTGCCATTGCGCCTTTGATACCATCCGGATGGTTATGCGTAACCTCAGCAGACAGCTTCACAAGAGCACTCCCTTTTGAAGGCCACATTCCTGTTCTTGCCAAGAAACCGCAGTCCATCATCCAGGCACATGGCGAAACACGCATTGCCGAACCGTTGCCATAACTGTTGTACGGTTCGCTTTCATCATAATAAATCCACTTCATAAATCTGTCACCATAACCGGCATCCGGAAACATCCTGCCGTATTTTTTCATGGCTGTGATAAAGTCATCCTTCTTCCCTCCGTTCATGACTGCTTCCGCTACCGCACATGTCATAACAGTATCGTCTGTAAAAAAGCAGTCATCCCTGAACAAAGGAAAATCCTTTGTTTTAATATTGTCACACTCGTAGACAGAACCTACGATATCACCAACTATTGCTCCAAGCATAATAAAACTCCTTTTGATTTGTATCAGGGCTAAATAATTTTTATAACAACACAGAGGCGGGGGATATCCTCTGTGCCGTTATATATTAAAATCTGAAAAGTCGTAATGTATTTTCAAGACAAGCTGATGTCAGCTCTTCTTCGCTGCAGTTCATGTATTTTGCTAGTTCACGTGCAACTATCGGAACGTTGGTCGGGAAGTTGATGTTATTGTCCTTTATGCATTTTGGTTTTAAAAAAGGTGAATCCGTTTCAATGATCACTCTGTCGAGCGGAAGAAGTTCAACTGCTTTTCTAAGATCTTTTCCTCTTGCATCGTCAGCTATCCATCCGGTGATTCCAATATGAAATCCCATGTTTACATATTCTCTCAGAATAGCAGCTTTTCCCGTAAAGCAGTGTACAATTGATTTTTTACAGATGTCAGGATGTTTTTTCATTGTTTTAATAAAATCCTCAACAGCCGCTCTCTCATGCAGATAAAGCGGAAGATCAAGTTCTTCGGCGATCTGAATCTGTTTTTCAAAGCAAAGGAGCTGAGATTTTTTATCTGAAAACATTCTGTCGTAATCAAGTCCGCATTCACCGACTGCAACTGCCGACGGTGATGATGCAAGTTTTTTTATTGTTTCAAAGTCCGCATCAACTGCATTTTTTGCATTGTGAGGGTGAATTCCAATTGTACATCTGATGTTCTTTCCGATTTCATCCTTTGAATGCTTTTTAATAAAATTTATATTGCTGTGAACTTCTTTCATACTGTTTGATATCAGTATACAACCGATATCGCTGTTGTTTGCTTCTTTTATTACGTTTTCCTTATTTGAAAACTGATTTGAAAATAAATTAATTCCTGCGTCAATATATTTCATTTTTTTTCCTTTCGTCATTCCGGCTCTCTGCTCTCCTCTGAACCTTGTCATTACTGAAGCCAAAGAAGGTCATTTCCCAGAGAACATCAGCCACAATCTGCAATCACATATAATCCAAAATACTGACAATGTTCTCCCTGATTGCAGTAACAGATTGAATTGTACTTGTTTGAATTTGTTCCAATAATAATTTAAAATCATTTTTAAGTGCTTCTTCGTCACTTTATACTTCTCTTAAGAAATGAAAAAATCTACTCAGGAGCAGACCTTTTCTTTCTTTATTTATTCATTTCATTTTTAGCAATTATCAATCCTGCCTGATAAAAAGATCCTACTGAATCTTCAGGTCCGTTCATAATATGCTTATATACTTTTGTTAAAGGAAACATTATATTATTTTCATTTAATTGCAATACAGGCTCTTTGCCTTTTACTTCCCAGCAGAAACCGAGTGATGACAGTTCCGTGTCCAGCATTTTCTGTCCTAGAAAAATACCAAGTGATACAGCAACAGTGTTCGGATTAAATTCCAAACTATTGTTTTTATAGTCTTCGTGAATCATAGTTACAAGAGAATCCAGGGTTTGGATATCTTTTCCTGTATCGGTATAAGTAAACGATTTTCCGTATTTTTCTGCAATAATATCACAGTTTTTATAAAATGCCTCAATATCTATATTTTCCATTTTTATAATCTCCTTTCAAGAAACAAAAAAAATTATTAAAATTCTATTTATTTTGGATTCTTCGTTCTATGAGAATCCAGTATCTTTATTTTACCATAATATTTATATGCATGCAACATATATGTTTTATGATTATTCGAATCGAATAATTTTTTTACTGTCTGTTATTCATACTCTCTGCTCTCATCTGAACATTGTCATTGCTAAATCCCAAGAAGGTCATTTCCCAGAGAACATCAGCCACAAATTTTTCTTTACCATATTTTTTACAGAACGGTCATCCACAAGATACTTGCATGTATCGTTCCAAGGGTTAAGCTCAAGTCCATACCTGCTGCACGGACTGATATATGCCCAATAAAAGATTTGTTACAAATTTTACATGTTTGACAAATTACATTAATAATGTTATACTTAAAGCAACACAAGTTACATTTCGGTTCAAAAAAAGGCTGAGGGTTCTATACTGACTGAACAGTCAAAATTCAACCTCCTGTTGAACCGAACCCGATTTTATGAATCACCTATACTTTTAAAAAACAGATCTTTGAACATAAACACATACAAAAAAGGAGTCAAAAACAAACGTCAGGGAGGGATATTTCCGATGCAAATCTCTAATTATTATCAGCCAAATTTACTGAAAGGCAATCACTACAGGATCGCTTTATGCGATATATTTTTTAAAAATAATGCAAATGATGATTTTATAATAAAAGGAACGTCCTTATTTACAATAGAATCAAAATATTTTCAGTTTACAGACGATTACGAAATCACTGTCAAGTTTTACAAATTTGCAAGAAACGTTCATGTAAGAAATTCTAAAAAATCCAATAACAGCCCTTTTGAAATACAGTCAATGATCACAGAGATCATAAGCAGTGATTCTTATAATAATATCTATTCCGATATTGACAGGTATTCGTGCCCGTTCAACAAGGAAAGATTTGAAGAAGAAACTCTTAAACGAAACGATGTTAATAAAATAATTACAAATCTTCAGGTACTAAAAAATGATCAGCAAAATCTTTTTATGAGAACTGCTGAACTGAATAATGAGATAACAAAGGGACATCGATCAGCTATAGAAAAAACAATTGACAAAACATTTGAAAAAATAAAAATTATAGCTGAAAAAATAGAAAACAATAATGTATTTGAAGCTCCGTTTCTCGGAATGAATATACTTTTTTTCTCTATTATTTCTCTTCTTAATATATTTATCATCAATAAATCAATAAGCACAGATTTGATAACAGTAATAGTGATTAATCTTTTGGGGAGCATAAATTTTATGAATATATTTTTCAAGTCTGTAAAAACAACTGAAATATTAAATAATGTATTATCCTCGCCATTCAGATTTATCAGCAAATATACAGGTTTAAACAAAGATGAACAAAGCATTAAGACAAATCTGATCTCTGAATACAATCAAAAAATGATTGACATGAAAAATAACCAGGAACAGCAGATCCAACTGCAAAAGTCACTTGATTTTGTTTTTGATGATGTACTTGAAGATGCGGTTATCAGTGTTCATAGCTTATTCCCTGATGCAAGGCAAAATCATTTACATATTCAGAATAATATAAATGATTTCACAGAAACAGAAACAAGAACGCCTGAAGAAATAACAGGCGGATTTGAAAATATCATGTACCCTGTTTATGATTCTGAACAGTCTGCCAAAAACAATCGAAAAGTTATAAATCTTTCAAAAAACAATCAATAATCGGTTTACTGTTTAGTATACCATAATTTATAACAACACAGAGGATATCCC
>JAZQPR010000049.1:0-17051 GCA_045628605.1 Oscillospiraceae bacterium | reverse complement strand
GCCTGCAAAGGAAGAGCCTCAGTCAATAAAAGTTGTAGGTATCGACTATGCAGGAAACAGTTCTGAGATCGAAGTTACAAACGTCCTTGTAAACCCAAGCATCTTCAAGGTTCTGATCCGCAAGGGCTGGTTCCACCTGATCCTTACAGCTCTCGCAGGACTTGCAGGCTTCGGTATCTACAAATTTATCAAACGTCAGAAAGCTATCCACGACATGGCTGTAAAGCTTCAGCTTAAATAAAAAAGCCAATATTTAGAAATTGATTTATATCATATCATTTTCTCTTAATTATCGATAAGATCCGAATAATAAAAATCTCCCCTCTTAAAGTAAACAATTCTTCTGAATACTTTAAGAGGGGAAGCTTTTTATTTAAATTTTTCCTTTTGGGCATTAGTAAGCTCAACGTTTCCGTCAAGGATCCATCCGTAGTGGTCGCCGTCATCTGAATCATAGCAGTCATAATATGTACCGATTTCACAGGATATAGCTCTTTTGGCTGTAACATGCCATCCTTTTTCTACAGGCCACTTTGGAGCACTTCCTTCAGTTACTTTTCCGAATACAAAGTCATCTGACGGAATGCCAATGATACCATCTTTTGAAATTTCGCCTTTAAAGAGATCATCTTCAGGGAATTCAAATATCTTTTCCAGTTTTCCTGTTTTTTCATTGTAGCTTTTAGCTGATCCGTATATTTTTTTAAGATTGCTGTCAATCAGTTCAAATTCTTCCTTTACTGCAGGATCGTCCGGATATTCTGGCATATAGTCGGAATCTGTGGCTCCTCCGATCCACATGTATGTATTTCCTGATTTTCCAAGAAGATTAACTACTCCCGGATAATAATATCTAAATTCCTCTGTGAAGTAGATAATAGCCATTTTACTGTAAAAGCCGTCTGTATCATTAAAGTATGCTTTTGAACTCAGATGATTGTCTTTTATTATAAAATGGTTATCAAGTTCAGCAGGAAGTGTGAGGGTAAATTTACCGCACTTAAATGAAAGTTCTATCGTTCCGTCTGAATTTTTCATTGCTGTGATGCCCTCATCCTTTATATCTTCTCCATACTGATAAGGACTTTGTTTCTGTACTGTTTCTTTTGTTTCTGACTGTACCTGTTCTTTTTCTGATTTGACCTGCTGATTTTCTGATTTGATCTGTTCTTTTTCTGTTTTGTTCTCTTCATTCTTTTCGTTGGATTCTGCCTTTTCTTTATTAGTCTCTTCAGAGGAGTTCTGTTTTGCTTCCTCAGCTGCTGATTTTTCTTCAGTTTCCGCTGTAGTTTCTGACTTTATGGAAATATTGATCCCTTCGTCAAGTTCAGTACATCCTGTAAATGCTGAAAGCATACCTGCTGCCATAAATATAATTGCTAATTCTTTTTTCATAATTAAACGCTCCTTTGTGGTTTTTTTGTTTTCTGATAATAAAGACTGGTTTAATAAAAAAAGGTTACATAATTTTTAAAAAAATTTTTTGAAAATAAAAAATGACGTTAAGAACCCACTTCGTCACTGTATTTACGTGGCGAAGGGGGTCTGTTTTAAATGAGAATAAAAAATATTTAACCTCAAAACCGTTCCAGACTGGCTTTAAGATCTTCGATGCTGATAGGTTTGGCAACGTGGTCATTCATACCTGCTTCAAGAGATTTTAAGCGGTCCTCTTCAAAAGCATTTGCTGACAGGGCGATTACAGGAGCTTTCAGATCCGGAAATCTTTTACGGATCTCTTTTGTAGCGGTATAGCCGTCCATTACAGGCATCTGAATATCCATCAGGATAAAGTCAAAATACTGATCTCCGTAGCTTTCAAGGATCTCCAATGATTTAAGTCCGTTTTCAGCTCTTGTGACTGTCATTCCTTCACCCTCAAGAATATCAGCTGCAATTTCGCAATTCAGGTCATTATCCTCGACAAGAAGAACTTTTTTACCGACATAGCTGATTTTGCCGGATTTTTTGTTTTCACTTTCAAGCTTATTTATATCAGAATCCTTCTGCAGCCTGAACGGAATACAGATAGTAAATACAGATCCTTTTCCCTGCTTGCTGACGCATGAAATCGTTCCGCCCATCATCCGTGTCAGCTTTTTAGCCAGCGGAAGTCCGAGTCCTGTCCCCTGTATGCCGCTTGTCGTAAAGTTTTCTTCACGGGAAAAGTCTTCAAACATCTCCTTCTGAAACTCTTCGCTCATTCCTATACCGTTGTCCTCTACTTCAAACGTGTATAATTCATAACCGCTGCAGAAGCTTTGGTTTTGTTTTACTGAAACTTTTACAAATCCGTTTACCAAAGTGTATTTTATTCCGTTTGAAATAATATTTACTAAAATCCTTTCGAGACGGGCAGTATCGACATATACAAATCTGTCCTTTATTTCCCCTATTGAAAATGAAAGATTTATATTTTTTGAATTTGCAAGTGTAGACATTACCGGTTCGATATTTGAAAATATCTGAACTATATCCGCTTTTTCCTCTTTCAGAACTGCCTTTCCGCTTTCGATCCTGCTCATATCCAGAATATCGTTTATCAACGCCAGAAGCATGTCACTTGACAGCTTGACTTTTTCAAGGCTTTCAAGAACCTTTTCAGGATCATTAATGGTTTTCTTGGCTATATTTGTATATCCTATGATCGCGTTCATCGGTGTTCTGATATCATGACTCATGTTAAACAGAAATGCCGTTTTTGCTCTGTTTGCTGCTTCTGCTTTATCCAGTGCTGCAAGTTCACGTCTGGTTTCATCGTCAACATTTCGAAAGCCTGCTATTACATGATTTTCCGTATTTTCATCCTGTACAAACTTTGCTTGATAATACGTTACTTCATCGTTTATAAGTACTCTGAAGTTTACATAATAAACCTTTTCTTTTTCAAGCTCTTTTTTTATTACAGACGCAGCAGTTGCTGTCCTGAAAAATTTTTTGTCGTCAGGATGCATTATCGTATTTATAAGTGTTTCCAGCCGGTCGTCAAACCTGTTTATCTTTGACCATCCCGGTATATTTTTTTCAAAAAACGGATCAAAACGATAATGTATTTCTTCCTTGGTGTCATAGTCGGCATAGTAAACGCAGCCATAGTCTGTTGACAGTCCGGCTATTACAGAGGCATCACGGGCAGATATTGCTTCACGTTTCATATTTGCGCGGATCTCCGCGTCTTTGTCTGCATATGCCAGTGCAGCTGCGGTCGGTATTCCGGCTTCATTTCCGACCTTTACAAATTTCATTTCAAAATACTGTCCGTTTATATTTCTGTAGGTCGTGATAAAGGTCTTCCTTATCTTAAGTTCTTTCATTATATTTTCGATAGATCCGGCTTCAAGCATCAGCGCTTTGTCATCGGGATGCACAAGCTTTTCGACATATATTCTGAAAGCTTCAGAATAAGGCATTCCATCTGTATAGATCATATCCAGAGCAATCGCAGTCGCTTTGTTCATGGTATATGCTTTAAAATAATCTTTTTTAAGATCCACATAGTAAACTGAAGTATACTCCGATGCAAGTATCTCGATTATTTCAGTATTTTTTTTCTTTTCCAGCCGCTCTTTGTTTTCAAGCTCCTTTTGTCTCTTTTTGATTATCAGATTTGAAGTAAGGCTGGCTGCATTTGTCAGTACCCTTGTATCCTTTTTTGCATAATGAGGATTGTCAACTCCTATAAATCCGAATATCTTGTCCTGATAATATATAGGAGCTGCAATAAGGCTGTTGATCCCCTGCATTTCCAGGATGGATTTTGCTTCTTCACATCCTGCATTGTCTGCTGTCATGCTGTCAATAGAAAATGCGCCTTCTTTTTCAAATGCTTTGTACCATACTTCGCAGACCTTCTTCGGAATATTCTGAAGGTTTTCCTTTTCTGAAGTAATGCCGTCCGCGCACCATTCATACGTGTTGCTGACCATATCCCCGCTGTCCGTGTCTTCGAAAACATATGCCCTGTCCGCTTTATAATAATCTGAAATTATTGTAAGCATTTTATTTAAGGATTCCATATTATCTTCATTGTCAGTGAAAATATTTACACAGTCGCTGATGGCTTTTGTCTGCGACTCAGCATCATGGATATTTCTGAATCCGGCAACTATTATATTTTTGTCTTCGGGATCTCTGTACAGATTTATCTCCGTCAGATAGTATTCTTCATCTTCATACTTCCATTTTACTGAAGTCTGATAAAATCCGTTGTTTGTTTCAAGAATATTATATACATTTTCAATTATGTATTTATATTTTTCCTGATAATCTTCATGAATTGCCGGCATCAGACCCATGGCAGTCTCAAACATTTTCGATGACGGCGGAACATATTTTTTTATCAGTCTTTCAGTTTCTCCGTTCATTGACATTACTTTGTATTCGTTATTTTCAATATTTACCAGACATATCGCTGTATATGTACCGGAAAACATTTTATTTACGTAGTTGTATTCTGAGAGCTTTTTATCTGTTTCCTTTCTGAGTTCAGCATTGTACTGTTCAGAAATATCATGTACAAAAACGCAGCATATTTCTCCGAAATCATCACTCCGGCTGACAGTGACACTGCTTTCAAACATGCCGGTACTTCCGTCTTTTCTGACTGTTTTGTATTTTAGATGGTCTTTGTGATGATTTTCCGAAGTGCTCTTAGTATTTACATCTGCCTGATATTTTTGGTGATCATCAGGGTGGATTATGCCTTTAAAAGAATTTCCCGTAAATTCAATAAACTCAGAATCTGTTTTGCATCTGAGTAGGTCAGCCATTTTACTGCTAAAATAAATAATTTCTTCGCTTTCATCGTTCCTGTATATAAAAAAACCGCCCGGAATAAATTCTGCAAACTGAGAAATGAATGGCAAGCTTTGATTGTTTATAGTAATTTTTTCGTTGAAAGGTATCTCCATTCCACATTCCTCCTGACACTTATCCGGAAATGCTATTTTGATAACAAAATATAGCAAAAACAGACAATTATTTTAAATCGATATATAATATATCGTCAGAAATGACATATTATAAATATTATATATCTGATTTCGCGGATAAAATTTAACGGAGATAAAAATACGGCAGGGAGTGTGGTATTCCCTGCCGTTGTGACGTATATTTTTTTATTTTAAATCCATTATGGTTTCTTTGAATTATCTGTTCCCGCCTGCATATTTTCCGCAGTTGATATCCAGTACATTTCTTGACGGTCCAACCATGGAATCTTCATACTGTACATGCCACTGTGGTTCCATTTTGATATTTCCGTTTTCGTCGACACTGTCTATGGTCTCACCGCTTTTAATGGGAAAATCATTGTCAAACTGGTAGCTTGCGATGTTATTCTGTCTTAATAGGGCAAATACTATCAAGATATTTTTTCAAAACATGGAAGTATCGTAGCAGATGTGGAGTGATCTGACGGGAAGCAGTTTGAAAATGAGATGATGATTGATACTACAGTTTTTTTAATTATTTTTTAAAATAATGATAATTGATCAGATACACTGTAAAATCCGTGGGCAATAGTCTCATTTTCGGCTTGCCTTTCCTGTACGATAATCTCTTTGGATGACATTGCCATTTTCTTTAAGAATATTTTTATCACATTATCAAAACACTTGACAACATCATTCTGCGTAATATGTGTCAGACATATAAGCTGAACTTTAAAATGCTCTGCAAGATTGAACATAGGCAGAAGAATATGCGGTGATGTCGTAGAGCCAAACGGATTATCAAGAATAAGTGCGCTGAAGACTGAATTGTTCTGAATTCCGGATGCTTCTGATTTACTGTAGTTCATTATTGAGACAATTATCGAAAGATATACGATAAATTTCTCAGCACCTGAATTATTGATAAGACTCTCTTCCCAGGTTCTGTAGGAAGCATTGTCTGCACTCTGATCGACTTTGAACGCACGAACAGTAAGAGCGTTTTTCTGAACAGCTGTTCTGAGCAGTCTTCCGCTGCTGACGATCTTATCTGCTTCTTTTCTTTTTTTGTTTTCACCGGAAAATTCGGTATTTACAAAACTGTTTACGCTTTTTTCAATTTCCAGATCAATATATTTTTCAGCCGAATCCGAATCAAATTTATCCGGAATATCTATTTTAAGCATATTCTTCGGGCTCTTATCTTCATAAACTGTGATCTTTGAACCCTTTATAAGCTGAAGCAGACCTCCGTGTATCTGTTCTGCACGAAGTACACAATGATGAACAAGATCCTTTTTATCACGCGTTATTTCACTTAAGTCTTTTGTTAGTTTCAAAACCATTTTCTGAGCACTGTCTATGTATTTGTCAGTCATTTCCTTAACGGAATATATACTTTCTCCATGCTTATTATTCATAAGTTCCAGAATGTTTTTTAAAGACTTGTTTAATCCGTACTCATCATTCATAAAATCATTTATTAAAGATGACATATGATTTTTGTATTCATTTAAGAGATCATTGAAAATTTTATTATTGTTATTCCATTCTTCTTTAAGATTTTCAAATTGTTCAGGTAAATTATTTTCAAGTTCAACGATAACAGAGTTTTCCCTTCTCTGAACAGTATCCAGTACATCTTTGATCCTGTCCATAACACGTTCAATATTATTAATTAAATCAGTTATATTTTTGATTTTATTATTTAGCAGATTCATTTCTGTTTCCGTATTTGCTCTTCTTTTTTCAAAATCAGGTTTTATGGTTTCTTCCGGCAGCGGTTCTCCATATTTTTTAAGGTTTTCAGATGCAATTTCAAGGTTGTTTTCTGCTTTAATAAAGGAATTTTTAGTATGTTCCAGAGCCGAATTTATATTGCACAGCTCTTTTTTTGAAGCGTCAAGACTCTTCTCGTGATCTTTTTTCTTTTGTTCACTATATATTACAGATTCATATAATGATGCATCGATTTTTCTTTTGATGATTTCTGTTCTATAAACATCAGCTAAATCTTTTTTAGACTTAAGTGCATTTTTCAGGGATTCTATTTCATTTGAATGCTGCGCAGAAATTTCTTTGTACTGTGTAAACAGATCCTCAAGAGGTTTATCAATTATCTCAGCTTCCTGACATGATGATGTCTCATCAAAGGCTGATTGAGCAAAAGTAAATTTTTTATCGGCTGTTGTTATTTGTTCGGATAATTTTTCCTCAATTTTTTCAGCTTCATTAAGTTTTTCTTTAAAATCATTAAGAGATTTCAATGCTTCCTTATATTTTTGGTTTTTACTGTTTATTTCTGAGATCGTAGTATTTTCATCAGAAATACATTCTCTGATTCTTATTAATATTTTGATTTTATTTTCAGTATTTTTTATTTCATCATAAAGCTTTTCTTTAAGAATATTTTTTTCTTCTGTTTCTTTTTCAAGAGATTCCTTCAGTTCATTCAGTTGTTCAATTTTTTTATTTGATTCTTTGATCTCTTCATTTAAACGATTTACTGTTTCTGACTGAACCAAATACCAATTTTCCGGATATGCAAAATCCTCCACTTTTTTCAGCTGCGAATCTAGATTTTTAAGTTCATCGTTTATAACATTGAGTCTGTCTGACAGATTTTCTTTTTTATCTTCTGTCTCTTTAAGGAAAACCGTGTGATCTTCAAAAAGGGATCTGGAATAACAGGCTATATATTTGCGGGAATCAGCAGTCTTGGTTACCATTTCGCCTATTTCGCTCATACTAAATACAGGAACTGCTGTTTCAAACCATATTCCATCGTTATATGCGTCAATTTTTTCATATTCTCTGTCTTCTATGATCATAGAATAAGCAAGAAAAGGATACTGATCCAGCAGTTCACCTGCTTTTTGACTATCGATCTTTCCGTTTTCAATCTGAGCGAGAAAATATTTTTCAAATGTAATATACTCAACTTTATGCTCTGACAGATAATCTATGACTTCCTTTGAAATATGTACACAACCGTTTTGGGCAGCATTTAACAGTCGTTCAAGTGTTTTCATTTCATTTTTAAGTTTCTGACTCTCAATTTCCTTTTCAGAAAGACGGCTTTTTATATCTGATTGAAGAAGTCTGTTGAATATCGAATTTTCTTTCAGTCCATATTCGCTGCAAATAGTGCACAGTTCATTATATCCTGAGTTATACTTCAGGATCTCGTCATTTATCTCTTTCAGACTGCTGTTATCTTTTTCAAGTTTTAGCTTTATTTCTAAATTTGAATTCAGAATATCGTCCTTCTGTTTACTGATATTTTTTATTGAATCTTCAGTTTCTGTTTTTCTGTTCTGAAGATCCAGTTTTTCTTTCAGTATTTTTTGTTCAAGCAGGTCAGTGTCAGCTGTCTCATATGAACCTAAAATATTTCTTGTCAGATCAAAGTTATTATCGGAAACATAAGAATCTGTTGTTTTTTTCTGATTTTCAAAGCGTCCTTCGAGTATTGCTGTGTCTTTTGTTAATTTTTCAGTTTCAGATTCAAGTCTGTCAGTTTCTTCTTTAAAAGAATTTTTCTTCTCAGTATTTTTCTTTATTTCTTCATCAAGTCTGTCTTTTTCCAGACTGAGCGATTCGATTTCATTCTGTGCTTTTTTATGAACACTGTACTTGAGATTTTTGATCTGTTCTGATATATCCGACTCATTTTCGATACTTTCTATTCTTAATTTTATTCCATCAGCTTCTGATTCAGCCTGTCTCTGTTTGGCGTAATAATCTGCACATTCCTGTATTTTGATCTCTGTTTCAAGCGAATTTATTCTATCATTGATTTTATCATATTCCTGCTGAATATCTTCTTTTTCTTTTCTAATAATTTCAAGATTTCTGCTGCTTGTATAAAATTCTGCAGATACCTCTTCGTATTCTATCAGATCCAGTTTTTTCTGACACTCAGATTTATCATTTTCAAGACGAGTTTTTAAATCGTCCTGCTCTTTTTTCTTTATAACCAATGAATCTGCCAATCCGAACATCTTACGCTCGGACATTCTGGCTTTATCTTCTTTTTCATACAGATTTTCAAATTTCTTTGCAAATGGCTGAAGCTGTTCTATATAGCTTTCAAATACTTTTTGCTTTTCTATAAGGTCGGCACTTTTCAGATGCTTGTCTGCATAGTTAAGAAACATTGTCGTTAAAGTTCTGTCTTCAGCAGTATTAACTGATGTTTCGCCCTTTATTTCATTTTCTATTGCAGGGATAAGCAGCTTATCTATAAGATCATCTGAGTTTGTATACTGACTGAAGAACATTTCAAGTCCGCCTTCGACCTGATTTATTTTTTCGATCATTTCCCATTCATTTGGAAATATATAATACTCCTGAAGTTTTTCCTTCCATTCTCTGCTTTTTTCCTGGCTGTAATATGAAATCCTGTTATTGTTTCTGGAGATCTTCTTTATATAATCATAATCGGCAGGAACAAAATTACCGTTTACTTTTGATGACAGTTCCAGGCTTACAATGGATTCGGGATCATAATCATTAAGATATTCGGAGATAAATGTATAGTACTGAATTCTTTGTCCGCGTTCGTCATCAGAGTTCATTGATGAACGAACAGAAATTCCTGTAAGCAGTTTTTCAGCACTTTTGTCTTTCTTCCACTCAAGGACAACATAGGAGTGATACCCGGGTTTGTTGAAAAAGCTTTCTATTTTTCTTCCGGCTGCCATGGCTCTCGGCTTTACCGGCTGCATCATCAGCTGTACAAGAACAGATTTACCACCGCCGTTTGCCAGCTGAAGAAGAACATTGTTTACTTTCTTTTTTTCGCTGTCACGGAAATCAAAAAGCTCATCTGCGATCAGCCTGTTTCCATCATTATAATAGAAATTAACTATCCTGACTTTACTTAACTGCGGCACGGTTTTCATTCTCCCTTACAATATTGTTTATCTTTATAATCCTGTCCTTCTTAAGAAAATACGGCATCAGGTCTTTGCATTTCTGTGTTGGTTTAATAATACGATTTTCATCAACAGTAAAAATATCATCAGCTTTCAGCTTGACCATAAGCTTATTTACCATACCGTACTTGGTCGTCATTTTCCTGTTATCATAATCTCCTTCTGTTTTAGTGAGCCAGTCATTGCAAAGGATCATGAAGCTTTCGCTGTAATCCTTCATTTCCGCTGCTGAATTATCGTTTTTCTCATAACGTGAAAAATATTTGTTAAGCTCTGAAATGTAATCTTCTTCTGATATAAGTATGCGTGTCTGATTTCCCGATATTTCAGAATTAAAGAATAAATAAAGAAGATATATAGCCATAAAATTCATCAGATATATGTCTCTGTTCTTTATCTCATTACCGCCGACATCTTTTTTAAAATCATCGTTATTTTTCAGAAACAGATCATTGTCCTGTGTCGGGATCATATAAAGTCTGTCACGGATACGGTGAAGTTCAAATCCCAGTTCTTCCTGAAATAATTCAAGCTCATCAACAACTTCAGTATCCATTGAGTAACTCCATATTTCGTGATCTGCCTGTCTTTCGATCCATCCTTTTTTCATCAATGCATGAAAAACTGCTATAGTCTTTTTATTCATTATATAACCTCAACTTTATAATCATTCATTGTTATGCTTGATCTGTATTTTCCATTTGAAAAAGAAAAAGTAAATTCCTCACCGACAGAATCAAATACCAATTTGTTAATACCTGAAAGTCTCTCTTTTATTTCATTCAGACACCATGACAGCTCAAATTCGCCATCCGGTATTATCGTAACATAGTCACTTGACAGCCACTCGCCTATATTGATCGACTGCATAGTGTATAATGAAACAAGTATATTAGGTAAGCCGTTTTCCTCACACAGAACAGCTTTCTGCTCTTCGGAAAGTGACAGAACATACTCAGAGATTTTAAAGGATCTATGTTCTTTTACATAGTCGATGATACCTGAAATGATACTAAGATTACGATCGTTTCTTATTTCAGAAATATTCACCTGCTCTTCTGTATCCTCCGTCAGATCAATCCCATCTTCCTTTACGGTTTCATCGATCCTGTTCTGAGGCATATAAAAATTCTCAATGCTGAAATATTTTTCAAATTCAGGAACAGAAAACATATTCATCAGGCGGCAGGCAAGCATGGATATATCGTTCTCCGCAGTTCTTAACGGCAGCAAAATATCATTTTCAAAATTTATTCTTTCAAAATCCGTAACATTAAAGCTGTCCTGCAATATCATCTCATAGCTTTCAGAAAGAGACTGTTTTTTATTGATGAGACCCCTTTGCTCTTCTATTGTGGTTTGAATGTTTCTGATTATTTCAGCAAGTGCATTGTACTGCTTTGATATATCTTCAGAACCTATTCCGCTTTCAGCTGCAGCATGCATGTTATTTTTTCTTTCCTGTGCAGACAGCTTTATATCTGTCAGCTGTTTATATTCTTCGTCAAGCAGATCAGAAGTTCTTTTCATGATCTGCTCATATCTGTCTTCTGCAACCTGAGAAATATTTTCCTTACACTTTCTTATAAAGTCTTCCATATCATTCATCATGTTTCTGATACGTCTTATAAGTTCACGGCTCTCATTCATAGCCTGAGTATAGTTATCACGTTTCATATACTCCTGCATACGAAATCTTGTAACTGAATAATCAAGCTCTGATTCGATTTCTTTTGTCCTGAACATAAAGTCAAAGGCTTCATTTGTCAGATAATACTTCCCCTTGTCCTCGTCAATAATTCTTACCGGCATCTGAACAAAAGAATTTTTTACCGAATCATAACTGAGAAAATTTATCGGAATACCGCCATTCTGAAGAACTTCTACAACAATATATCTTGCCATAGCCGAAGGTTCAATAGTATATTCATCGGATATCATTCCGGAAAATCCTTCAACAAACTCAGTTATATCCTCAAGTGAGCAGCTTTGATTGATCCCCAGAGTTTTTTCCTCGATATATACCATAACTGCAATGACAATGTTGGTAAAAAGCTGACTGTTTCCGTTTATCATTGCTCTTATATTATCCGGAAATGAAGTTTTTATAAACGTCTGCATAATATTTATAAACTTCATTCGCTTTTCAAAGCCGTTCAGTATTGTTTGTATTTCTTTTTGATCCATAGTTACACCATATTTTCTTTAAGCCATTTGTAATTTATTATTTCCTGCGGAATACGTTTGTTCGATTCAATACTGTTTATCAAAATATCCTTGTGCTTCTCAGGAAACAATGAAATTATGTCGCTGTAATCATCAGTAATATCACGCTTGTCTTCGCTGTCCGGCATCTCTGAAAGCAATGATTTCTCCAGCATGACCATATATGCCGGAACGAACAGACTTATATTGCATGAACTGCTGTTTCTGAGAAGAGAACAATAGATATTTAACCCTGCCCTGTCAATATCTCCCCAGTACAGATAGCTTACATTGCTGCAATTAAGAAATTCATTATATTGTTCCAGTGATCCCAGACCGGATATTCTGTTTCCTTCTCCATAAAGGACACCGTCAATTTTCGTATTTAATAATTCACGTGCTGAATTATCAAACATCAGCTTTCTGAGATCAAACCATATATCTTTATTTTCAAGAATCAATATGACCATATTGTTTTTCCTGTCAGGAATATAATCATGAAAACAGTATTCAGGTGTATCGTAAAATGAAAGAACAGTACCGGTTATTTCAAGTTCCTTCAAAATGCTTCGGAATTCTGTATTGTCAAGCTGTTTTTCTTCACCAAAGATCTCAAATGAACGTTCTTTACGTGAAATTTGTGATGACAAGTCATTTTCCTTAAACAGATATTTATCCAGTTTCAATATAGCGCCTCTGTGTTTTTCGTATTTACCGGTGTGATTTTTCAGCCACGATTTGTGCTGAAGTAAAGGATGGAGTTTGTTTATCTCATCGATCAGACACTGATCATCTTCATCTGAAGCTGAGATCCTGTATTTCATATACAAAGGATATAATCTGTTGCCGTTTTCACCTGAATTTTTCACAGGAATAAGTGTATTATTTCTGCACAGTTCTTCTACCAAAGGGAAAAGATCAGCATCTTCATTTTTTCTGAATAACAACTTCAGTTCCTGTCTTGTAATGGTCTTTTTTTTATATGATTTTAAAGCTTTACTGTAATCCATAATATTTTTCCATACTCCTTGCGGGTCCTGTCAGTTTTTTGTTTCCCTTAAAAATACTATAACCATCGCATGAATCCTGCAATTAAAATGATATCAATCTGTCTTTTGGTTTTTATCAATTATTTTAAAACTTGCAGCAGCATCGTCAAGTATTTTCATCAGAGTCTTTTCATCTTCTGTTCCCTCATATTCTATCGGGTATTCCATACACAGACCGTGATACAGACCAATATAGTCATTTTCTTCTTCATCAAAAGGATAATCATATCCGTACATATATGTCATGTACCCGTCGCTATTTTGTATTTTGGCACGGAACATGAAAAATCCTTCCGTTTTTTCAACGAACTCAGCTTTTTCAATGTTTCCGGTTTCTATATATTCGGTTACTGTTTCATATGCAGGATCGGTCTGAAGAAATACATGTGTATTGCCTGAAAATATTTCATCTTCAGAACGTGCGTATGTACTTATCATTTCTACTTCCGCAGCATGTGACTTGTGTGCCAGAAACGATCCGTTTATTTTATAACTGCAGCCTATTGTTTCATCTGAAATTTCATTTTCAAACTCGGCCGGTACAATTGACGGCAGAATTTTTTTGGGTTTTGGATCGCAGCTGTTATTCTGCGTTCTATTTTTCACTTTTTTCCCTGTCAATTCCTCTTTTTCATCATCAGGAACAAAAAAATATAATATAAATTTTATAATTCCTAAAATAAAAAATATGATACACATCACATGTGCTTTTAACAGCAGATAAATACATGCGAATATTAAATAAATAATTCCAAATACTAAATCTTTTTTGTTTTTTTTCAAAATAAATTTCCTTTCCGGCTTATTGTATTACATATGAAAATATCTTCGGTGTATTTCTAAAATTGTATTTCCCATATATTTTTATTATTATTTTTGTTAGTTATCAGAACTGTGTTAAACAAGCCTGAGAGCATATCGCTGCTCATTGATTTCTTTCCTTTTAGTGTAACATAAATTGAATTGTCTTTCAATAGTTGTATTTTACTTTATCTGTAAATTGAGTTTAACTGAAAGGTACAAAAAAGCACGCAGGTATCATATCTGCGTGCTTTTTATCAATAAAAAATCATTCTGAAAGAATTATATTCATATCCTTATTTTGAAGAAAAGTATGAAGTGCTCCTTCAGTTTAACATAAATTGTGTTTTCTTGCAATCCTATGGATTGCAGTTCTTACAGGGCGAAAATCCCTGATTTATTATTTCATCCCTTGTTCCTGTGTATTCCTTCTTGTTCTTTTCCTTCATCTGATTTACGGAACTGCAGGTAGGATAATGAAACTTCTTAGTATTTGTATTAAGAATATACTGCTGTCCGACCGGTTCATCAGCAGGAATTATTTCGCGGACAATCTCCTCAGGTTCTGTCTGAATCGTCTCTTCAACTGTTTCTATAACCCAGCTTTCACCGTCAGAATAATTGATCACTATTCCCGGCTGAACGTTGTAACAGTACACGCAGAAGCATAAACCGTTGTCTTCAACTGACAGAGCTTCCATAAGAACTCCATTCGCCACAAGATTATTTCCATCAAATAAAGGTGTAACTCTGTATAAGACATGGTTGCCTCTCTGCTTGATATATTCAGCTGTTCTGTCCTCAAACTGAAGCATTCCGGATAAATTCATATACCTTGTTCCGGTTATCAGATTACGTTCATCAGCATTTTTCCCGCAAAGCTGGTAGCCTATAAGATGACAGCGATTATACAGGTAAAGATCTGAGATCACTTCCGGATATTTTACTGTATGCCATCCCGAAGGCTTGATCATACCAATTCCTTCACGTTCCGTTTCAGACAGTGTTTCCGGTCCGAGCATTTCAAATACAGTTCCGCATCTTCCAAGGCTGTCAAGTTCCGGATATTTTTCAAAATATTCATCAGTGAACACATCGAAATATGGTTTATTGCCGTTTATTTCAACATATGAAGACGTACTGTATTCAGGGATCGAAGATAAATCTATAGAAGCATCCGGAGGAAAGATTATCTCTTTTTTCTCAGTTACTGCCTCTGTTAATGATGCAGTAACCGGCTCTGTTTCTGAACCGCTTGTTACTGCCGTGGCAACAGCTGCGGCTTCAGGTGCTGATGAGGTTTCAGAAATTGGGTCGATGATAATTGATTTTTCAGGTGCTGTATCTTCAGCTTCCGGATCCGAAACATTTAACAGCTGAGCGGATTGATTACTGTAAGAGTCCGGTATATCGCATGATGCGAATATTAAAGGTATGCTTAAGAGTAACAATATAAATCTTTTTTTGCTCATCATAAATCCCACCCTCATAAATATAAAAGCACCGCAAGCATTTCGTTATACCTGCGGTGCAGCTATCAAACATATAAAAATGCAGCCGGTTGACATTCCCCACAGTCCTTATAGCTTTGCGTCACATACATTAGATGTTTTGCATTTTTTATAAATTCTTTAATTATATTATACATCAATTTGTAATATTAATCAAGTATTTGTTACAAAATGCACTAATATATGTGAAATGTGAACAATTGTGTTGCGGTGAATGAAGAGATCTGGATTGTTATCTGTTATGTGATAAGATGAGCGGTAAAATTAGATGATATAATGTGGTTCGGATGTATTAAGAACAAATGACGGTGGCGCAAATATTACTGTTTCATTCAAATTTTTTCTAAAGATAACAAAAAAAGAAGGTTCGTTACTGTTATGAACCTTCTTTTAAAAATTGAAAATTTATTAATTTTTTCCCTGGTTAAGAATTTCTTTGATTTCATCATCGGTTTTACCTGAATTCTTTAAAAATTCAACTAAGTTTTTTGTAGCTTTTTCCGCATCATTCGCTCTTTTTTCTGCATTATCCGCCCTATTCTTTTCTTTCAAAGCCTCATTCTTTAGTTTATCGATCTCCGCCTTATGAAATTCGTCAGCTTTTTCCTGTGTATATTCTAAAACGCACATATCCATAACCTCCGCTCTGTGAGAATTTAAAATAGGTTTTAATACATAGTCATGGAACAAACTGTCCTTGTACTGTCTTTTTGCCTTGATGATTTTGTATTTCATAATTGATATTTCTCCTTATATTTTAACACAAATTGTGTTTTCATGCAATATGTGTATTTTACCATTATTTACTTTATCTGTAAATAATAATTTCCTAAAAGGCAGAAAAATGGTATGAAATGCAGTGAATTTTCAAAATATGGAAATAATAATGGCGAACGATGAGTGCTGTTCGCCAAAGTTTTATTATTCCATATCTTAATCATAACTTTAATATTTAACGTATTTTATACAAATCATTTAATGCTTTTTTTAGTAATGAAGTCATTTCACATAGTATATCTGTGTCTTCCTTGGATAACTCTATAACAGTATAGTTTTCATACTTATATTCATATCTTGGATACCTTAAAGTGTTATTAAGTATTTCAAATTTAGTATCTTTTAAAATGTTTTTAAGTAATATATTTTCGATCTGTTGTTTAGCAGCAAGATCTTTTCCACAATATATTTCGATAAGCAATGTAAGAGATTTATCAAGTGAATGTCCTGTATCTTTAATAATATTTGCAAAGTATTTATTTGAAGGAACTATTTTATGACAAATCTGTTCCTTGGTGTACTTTTCCATAGCCTGAATGTAAAAATAAGCTGCTTCATTGTACAATTCATTTATGGCAAGAATATTTGCTGATGCAAAATCTTTTTCTGCAAGTTCATGATATTTTAAAGCAACATCTGCTTCATCATAAATTATATTTCTCTTTCCAAAATGCAATTAAATCAACTCCAATTTCAATTAAAAAAGGGGCTGTTAAGAAAGTCCCCATCAAAATGGTAATGGGCATCTCAATGAGATGCCCATTACCATTTATAAAAAATTAGCTGCACCACTTGCGTGCAGCTAATTTTTTGTGATATAATCAAGTTGCTTAATCA
>JAZQPR010000048.1:0-4996 GCA_045628605.1 Oscillospiraceae bacterium | reverse complement strand
AAAAATGTTCAGGACTTTTTTTCAACTAATATTTTGTAAAAGATTTATAAAAGTCATTCGTTTTTTATAATATCTTAAGAATATTTTTATTCAGTTATACAATAAATGATAGACAATTTAAAATAAGTGTGATATAATATAATAATGAAGTTATAATAATAAATATTTTTTACCTATTGTCAGTATTTTTAACTTTTTCGTTACAATAAGTAAAAAAGAACTTACACAAAGAGAGAATAAAAAGAGAAAAATAAATTCAGGAGGTCAAAAATCATATGACATATGAAAATCTGTATTCTGCAGCGATGGATGTTATCAAAACTAATAATCTTCAGAGTACATCCGGACCTAATGATTCAGTTTGTTTAATACTAACATCAAAGGATACGATCTATACCGGAGTATCATACAACACTCTGACAGACGGAAATCCTACAGAAAGATCAGCTGAAAGAGCTGCTTTGAACAATATGCTTTCCGGAGGAGAACATACTGCAGCCGCACTGATAACTGTAAACATTTCTTCTCTTCAGCCGTTGTATCCAAACAAAGAAGTTCTCGGACTCATACGTTCAACCAATCCGGAAAACAGCAAATGCATGGTCTGCATGCCAAACAAGCTTTATCATCCTTTGACAGAAGCAATCGGAATGATTCCTGATACACAGCAAAATGCTTCGTATACAAACGTTCAGGGAATGAGCGACCAGCAATATATGAATAAAATGAATCAGTATATGAACAATATACAGCAATATCAGAACGGACAGTTTATAAACAATACACAGCCGTATACAAACGGACAGTATATGAACCAGTATCCGTACCAGAATCAGGCATATCAGAATCCATATATGAATGGAATGAATCAATATCAGGCATATCAGTATCAGCAGCAGTACTCCGGTCCGTATCAGAACAATTACCAGCAGCAGTATCCAAATTATTCCCAGAACGGTATGCCAAATCAAAACCCTCAGAATTACGTAAAAACTCCGGGGCAGACAGCTTATTTTCAGAACAGCAAATATTTTGCTGATAATAAGCAAAACATTCAGAACAATTCAAATTATTATCAGCAAAATCCAAATGAACCAATTTATTATCCAAATTACAATCCAAATCAGAACTATATGCCGTATAATAATCAGGTATATTATAATCAGAATTACCAGACGCAGAACGTTAGTCAGCCTTATCAGCAGCAGACTCCCGGCAGTATAAACATGCCGTATCCCAACAGCGTAAGCGTGCCTTATCAGCAGCAACAGCAGCCGGAGCCTTCAAAGACAGATCAACCGGAAAATAATTCAGATCAAAATGATAAAACATCTGAAGAAAAGGTCAATAGTTCTGCAAACCAAAATGAACAGACTCAGACAGAACAAGTTCAAAACAATTCAACAAACTCATCAGATACTGATTCTTCTTCAGATTCTTCAGTTTCATCAGCAGATACTCAGGAAAACAAATCAAATGATACTGATTCTGCAAAATCATCAGAAAAAAAAGAACCTGAAATGTACGGAACAACCAAAGCGCTGTATCCTACACCAAAATCAACCATTGTTCAGGTAAAATCAGAAACAAAACAGTATGATGCTAAAGAAAATGAAAATAAGCTTGGAAGTGCTGATGCAATTTCAGGTCCGTTTGATCCGCAAATAGACTTTTTCTTCAGCGATGATGACGATTTTTCAGAATCAAACAATAAATCCGATACAAATGAAGCAGAAACTGCCGCTGCAGATAAAAATTCTTCTGAACAGACAGAAGCAAAAACCGGTGATGAAAAAACTGACAAAGCTGAACAGGACAATTTAAAAAGCAGTGATTCTTCTCATGATACTTCCAATGACGAAACAATCGATCAGCAAACAGCAGAAAGCAGTAAAAGCGTAGATGAGAACACTGCTGAAGAAACAGCAAAAGCAGCAGACAAAGTGACCAAAGATGATTCCAATACAGACAAAAATGAAAACTCAAACAACGCATCAGTTAAATCCGGAGAAAACAGTGATATTGAAAATAAAACTGATAATACAATAAAAAAACTCGACAATCCAATATTTACAATGACAGAAAATGTTGCTGCCAAAAAAGGACATCGAAACAATTTTTTCAAAAATCTTTTTAAATAACAATTAAAAGTTAATGCTCATTATTTTTTGTAAATAAATAATGAGCATTAATATTTTTTATTGTAACTTTTAGCACTGCTGAATTGTATTATTGGTAGTTGATTATAAATAATAAATATTTATTATTTTTCTAATCACATCTGACATCTTTTATATGAAACGCACTGACAAAGAATTCAGTGCGTTTTTTTATTTTATTTTATAATCAGATACCCAATACATTTTGCCGGGACGTGTCCAGTCAACATAAACCTTCGCCTGTTTTCCAAAATGTCTGGCATATGAATAAATATCAGAAGAAAAAATATAAGTTTTCCCATTGAAATGGCAATATTTAAAATAATACTTATACTTTTCAGTGCCTGAAAAAATTTTTAAAGATCTGACCGGTCCGCCGTGATCAAAATCAGCAAGAACATAGCAGTCATCATCTACTAATTTATTTATTACAGCTTTTTTTCTCACATAATCTGATATTAAAACCAGCCCATGCAAAAGAAAAAAAAGAGAGATCAGCAGTAAAACTGCAAAAATTATAACTGTCACATTTTTTCCGGACCTGAATAATTTATAGGTTATAAACCCAAACAGTAATGAAAAAAACAATCCTGCCAGAGTTTCTGTATTTCTTTTTTTCCCGGAACTTTTATAGTATTTTGATTCAGCAGATTTCTTATTGCTCATTTATTCTCACCCTTTATTAACAGAATTGACCCCATACCAACTGCCGGTGGGGTCAATATTCAGATTATTTCATTGATTTTTTCAAAAGTTTGATACTTTTTATAATTGAATTGTATTTTTCGTTAATAAACTCACTTTGCAGATTATTCTCTATAATAAGTTCATTTCTCATTTTTGAAGCAATTTTAACCTTTAATTCATTGCTTTTTGATTTTGAAGCCGCAAGATATAAAACATAAGCATAGGATTCGGCTGATTCTATCGTATGAAATTCTTTTTTGTATAAAACATTATCACGGATCATTTCAGCAAGATCAAATATCTTTAATGTTGATGTCATTTTCTCAGCAGCCAGTGCTATGATTTTTGAATAATAATTCATTATATATGGATCACGAAATTCAGGGGTTAATAAAAGCTGACCGAACATGTTCTTCGCAACAGATAAAATTTCTTCTGCAGAAAGCATTTTTTCAGCTGCTTTATACAGAACAGATGCATAAACCCTGCCTATTCTCTTTGAATGATAATTATCATATGAAATGATATTTCTGTACAGCTTATCAGCCGAGATCATAATTTTTCTTGGTGATGACAGCTCAAGAACATATTTATAAACAGTTTCTGCATATACCAGCGCTATATCACGATTTCTGAAAGCATCATCTTTTCTTATTCTTGCATAAATTCTGCTTGCTATATTCTGAATTTTTGAAGCCTCATGAACTACATTTGTTGCGTTATAAAGCGTAAGACAATAATAGTATGCAATATCTGATGTATGATAAATATCATCCGACAGCAGTTCATTGTCAATAGAATCAGCTATACTCATAATTGAATCTGCATCAGACATTCGCATTGCAGCCCCCGCCCTTATGCTTGCATATAAAGAAGCTGTTCTTGGATTCTGAAACTGAGGAATAGTCATGATCTGATTTCTCAGAACATACGCTACCCGAAGTATTTCCTCCGCTGAATCAAGATAATAAGGCGAAAAGCTCAGGACCCGGAAATATTCTTGTTCCAGTACTTTATCATTTGCCAGCTTTTCAGGAGAAATACCTTCTTTGATCCATTTCTCCTGAGTAGAAGATAATTTAAAGATTTTTTCGTCCAACATATTTCTCATACCCCTCTCGTACAAATTTTAAGCCCTGATGTATCATAAGTATATGGTGCTTTATTTATTATAAATCGTCAAATTTTAAAATTTTTAAATATAATAACAAAAATAAAACAAAAAAAGACCGATTTTTTACAATAACGCAAAAAATCGGTCTGTGTTTTAGTTTGTATTTGTATTAAACAGAAAAATATTTGTTTATAAATAATATATAGCTGTCATAAAAATGACTTAATATGCTTTTGAAGGCATATTGTTAAAACCGTACGAAATATTTAAGGCATTTGAGTATTCAGCAGCTTCATCTTCTTCAAATATCCATGAAGTTCCTCCTACATTGCCCCATGAATTTCCGCCTGATACTACTATCTTACCGGTAATAGTTCCGCTGTATGCTGTTTTGATCTGCTTGTCCTGTGCTTCTGAATAGCTTACAGCTTCAATTCCTGAAATAGTGATAGTGTATGTACCCGGAGCAAGATTTGCAGGAATCTCAATTTCAAATGAACCTAAGTTTCCGTCACCGGTATCAATATTTCTTCCTTTGCTGGAAACGAACTGAATTACGTTCTCCATACAGCTCCATGAACCGCCGAAATCTTCTGCATAGACTTTATTGTTTGCTATTTCAAGTCCGCCTGTAAGAGTAACTTTTGCCTGGAAAGCACTGATTCCATTATTATCCTTAAGTTTAACATAAACATCAGTTGATGATCCTGCTGTGGCTGTGATGTCATCAAGTGCGAACTGTACAGGGGCATTTGCCTGGGAAGTAACAGAACTGCCGGCTGTTGTCTGACTATTCCAGTCATTATTCTGCTGGTTATTGTTCTGGTTCTGATTATTCCAGTCATTATTCTGCTGGTTCCAGTTCTGATTATTGTTCTGGTTATTCCAGTCATTGTTCTGCTGGTTCCAGTTCTGGTTATTGTTCTGGTTATTCCAGTCATTGTTCTGCTGGTTCCAGTTCTGATTGTTCTGGTTATTCCAGTCATTGTTCTGCTGGTTCCAGTTCTGATTGTTCTGGTTATTCCAGTCATTGTTC
>JAZQPR010000047.1:0-5011 GCA_045628605.1 Oscillospiraceae bacterium | reverse complement strand
AATTATTAAAAGATTATGCAATCCGAAAGATAACAATACTCGGTGGAGAATGTATCCCGGCTTATGCATTTTCCAGACTTAGTATGCTTGAAGAAATAGTGCTTCCTGAAACTATTACAAGTATAGGATATGAAGCGTTCTGTAATTGTGGCTTTGAAAAAATAACAATACCAGATAGTGTAACAAATATTGATTCATATGCATTTAGAGACTGTGATAATATAAAACAATTACCGGAATTTCCAAATGTAAAAACAGTAGGATATGGAATATTTGCAGATTGTGACGGACTGACAGATGTAGTAATACATGAAAGCCATATAGCAATATGGGACGATGAATTTTTAGATTGTAAAAATCTGAAAAGCGTTAAAATAGGAAATTCAGTAAAAAGTATCGGAGATGATGCTTTTCATGGATGTACAGAACTTTCAGTTTTAATATTAGATGATTCAGTAACAAAAATCGGCGGCTCAGCATTTAATGATTGCAATAACCTTGAAATTGTTTATTATTCCGGATCAAAAGAAAACTGGAATGATATTTCATTCGGAGAGAATAACTTTGCTATTGTAAATTGCGAAAAAGTAATATACAACTACAGATATGTAAAGGCTGCATCTCTTGCACTTGACGGTACATTAAAAATAAAATTTCTTTTCAACAAGGATATATCAGAAGAAGACGGATGGACAATAAATGGTAAAAAAGTTTCTTCTGATAACGGTGTTGTTGTATTTGAAATAGCTGCAAAAGATTATATCACTGAAATTTTAATTAAAAACGGAGAAAATACAGAAGTAAAATTCAGCGTTCAGGATCTCCTGAAAAAATATGAAGAGAATGATGTTACAGCACCTCTAGCGATTGCAATTCAAAATTACTGTGAATCATCAAGAAAATATTTTTCAGGTGAAGCTGTAAGCGATAACTCCAATCTCTGGCAGTCGATACTGGATTCCATGAAGCATAATAAACCGGATATGGGTGATAACTATTACGGTTCAACGCTTCTTCTTAAATCCGGAACAATACTTCGTCATTATTACACTGAAAAAATTGAAGGTTCAGTTGAAAAGAAGAACGGCATCTATTATGTAGATGAAGTTGTTCCTGCGCATATGTTTTCAAAAACAGGTAAATATTGCGTAAATGATTATATTTATAAAGTTCTCAGCAGTAATGACACCTCTGCAGACCTTAAAAATCTCTGTGCTGCAATTTATCTTTACGGTTCAGCAGCCGAATCATATAAACAGAACATCAAAGGATAATACCAATAATAATAAATACGCCTTGTATATATTAAGTAAATCAAATTTACTTTAGTATATACAAGGCGATTTTTGTTGACCGGCATAGATCAGCCCGTTGATCTGCTGAAATGATGCTCCAAAAGCTACAAGCGAAAATAAACATTATAGAGTAACAAATTAATCATGTCATATAATTTAAACAAAACAAAGCCCCCTTGCTGTAAGCGCAGCAGGGGGGATAAAATGATACATCGTATATATTAATCTTTGATGAATTTTGACTTTATTATCTATTTTCAAGAAAAATTCTGTAATAGTGACCTGAAAAGTCAAAGTTGATGTCAAGAGTAATTATTTTTTTATGGTTCTTTAAGATATCAACAAGCAGCAGATCGGGCATGTAAGACTGACCTCTGAATAACATTTCAAATCCAGGTATGTATTTTATATTGTAATAATTCAGTATAGCGCCCAGACTGTCTCTGAGCTTAATAAACTGTAATCCGTCGGGACTGTTATAATTCAAATCTGATGCGAAGTCGAGATCAAAAAATTTTTTTGCATAAGCGTTCATATCCTCAATTTTTTTAAGCAGATCTGAAATCGTGCTCATAACTGTATTTTTTGGAATGACTGCGAGCTGATTTTCAGAAAGAAGTTTGCTGAAATCAAAAGCAATATAAGCGCCTGATTCAAGAAAGTTTTTGTAAGCATTATTGTTTTCGTCTTTGTTTTTGTCGATAAATTCACTCATTTGCTGATCCTCCCTAAAAAAATGACTAAGTTACTTCTTTTTAAATGGTTATGAAAAATTATATTTTATCATTATCTTGGCCATATTTTTTTATATATTCTTTTACACCATCAAAATTATTTTTTAAAGTGACTGAAATTATATACTTATCATCTTTACTTATACTAAGAACCAGTTCACTGTTTAAAACAGGAATAACTTTAAATATTAACTGGTATCCCGGAATATTTTTGATTTTATAGAACTGTGTAAGCGCTGTTACCTGCAAAATCAGCTGAAGGTAATGTTCTCTTTCGGGTGAACCTTTTTCATAGTATAATGTGGGCGGTTTGCGCTCCTGAGCCAGATACTCAACTTCGTCATTTATTTCTTCTATTTCCTCAAGAATCTTAATCAAAACCTTAAAAACTTTTTCGTCACTCTGTTTTATGCTCTGATTTGAAAAGTTCTGAGAAAAATCGAAGAAAACAGTCGGAATATCAAACTTTTTACTCATGTTATTAAGTATTTTCTCTTCTTTTTCAGGATCAAGCTCTTCAATATTTTCGTCAAAGTTATTTTCCATAAATAAATCCTCCAATTAACAATTACAAACTTTCGGTTTTCTTTCCAGCTTTTCGTTTGTTTTTCGTAAAAAAAGAAAATTAACAGAATTTAAATAATAGAAAAACCAAACATTAATTTTATCGAACAAAGGATTTAAATAAAGCTTTCTTTAATTATCATCTCCTCACTAATAATTTGATACCGAATACTTTATATCCTCAAACAGTCGTCGTCAGCGTTTTTTCTCTATTTATCTGCTTTGTACGGCGATTTTCTGTTTTGGGTAGGTAAGTTAAATTATATCATTTATAACATGACAGGTCAAGTAGAATTATGAAAAAATAATTATATAATAAATGTGCAATATATACAAATATTTTTTTCGATTTATTACTAAAACTACATATTGTATAATAAATGAATATGTGATAAACTAAAAGGGATGGCAAAATACATAATTATTATATATTATTCAAAACGGAGGATTTTATGAAAAAAATAAAAAAATTATTACTGTTATTTTTAACACCTTTTGTTTTAAATTCCGGTATAAGTTCATTATCTGCTGAAGAAGATAACGTGTCAGAGAACATATATACTCAATCGGATACAGAAAAATCAAAAGGTGCTTCTTATCAGGAAGTAAAAGAACTTGATGATTTTCTGGATGAACAGAGTGAAAATTCATTAAAAGATATTGATTTGCGTTATTTCAGACCTTTTCTGATTGAAAAAAATTCGGATCTGAGTATCGAAAAGATAATAGCCGGAAATGATGAAGATGCTGAAGAGATACGGAAGCTTCTTTCCGTTAACGAATTTTCTGAATCAATGTATGAAATAATTACAGATCCAGAAGTTGAAGCTAAAGATATATATAATAAATATTTTGTTGCCTCACAAGTTCAATTTATATACGGAGATCTTAATTATGATAATGTAACGGATCTGACTGATCTTTCATATCTTTCAGTATATTTAATGGGTAATACTGAATTTGATAAGATACAGACTGAAGCTGCAGATATTGATGCCAGCGGAATAGTGGATATTGCAGACCTTGCATATTATAAACAATATGTCTGTAAGGATAACTCGTCTGCACATCATCTAAGGATAAATGAAAAAATAGAATTATCGGGAAACATTGAAAATGATACACCGGTTACAACCGAAAAAACTCTTGAGGACGGGATCTATTATATAAAAAACAAAAACAGCGGCAAATGTCTTGATATATACAATAATGAAAAAACAAACTATACAAGAGTAATCCAGTATTCATATCACGGTGATATGAATCAGCGATTTAAAGTAAGATTTCATGAGGACGATAACGGAAACAGTTATTATACAATAGAACCGATGCACATTTCAGGAAAGAAAAAAGCATTTGATCTCGGGGGAAAATATGAAGCAGGCATGACAGGAACTGAAGTCACTATATTTTCTTCAAACAGTGAAAAATACGAAGAACAGAGATTTATGCTGACAGAGATCAATGATAATGAATTCCGGATCGGATCATGGCTTAGCAACGGTAAAATGATATTAAGACCTGATGATGGATCTGATAAATCAAATATCGGAATAGAGAACTGTGAAAAAGCTTCAGCAGGTGATGAGAGCATATGGTATTTTGAACCTGTTGGCGACTGTATGTCATATCATGTAGTTACAACAAGAATAAGTGATTCTGATAAAGATCAGGGGAAGGATATCGCAAATTCGTTTAAAAAGCTGGGATATGCTTCTGTTTACAGATATAACGCAGACAAGGAAACTATACTGGAGGATGCTGAAAATTCTGTAGTCATGGTATTTCATGGTCATGCAAATGCAGGCGGTATCAAAACCGATTCTGACGGAGGATGGATAAGACCTTCTGAAATTGCGGATGAATCAGATAACACTGTAACAATAAACGAAATATTTACTCCGGAGACTGCCGGTAAAGTTAAGTTTGTATACTATTGCACCTGTGACGGGGCAGCTGCAGATGATAAATACGGAATAAGTATGGTAGATGCAACATACGAGCTGGGAGTAAAATGTGTAATAGGATTCAGATACTCAGTAGCAGGGGGCGAGGATTATCTGCAGTATATGATGAATTATTTAAAAGAAAACAAAGGTGCTTCTATCCAGAATGCAATGGACTATGCAGATACATTATATACAGACGCTCAGAAAAAGAGTGAAAGTTCACCTGCAAATAAAGATAACAGGGTAGTAAAAGGTGATACTTCTATAATTCTTGATTTGCGTACGGACTGAATATGATTTGATATTTATAATAATTTACTAAAAAAGATTCGTAAAATAATACGAATCTTTTTTGTATAAATAGACGTATACCAATCGCATTTTAGTATAGATCACTATATTATAAATAAAAAAATGGTGACTTTTTAGCAAAATGATTGACTGATTACATATAATATGTTAAAATATA
>JAZQPR010000046.1:0-8792 GCA_045628605.1 Oscillospiraceae bacterium | reverse complement strand
TTCTTTTATCTGCCTTTATTTTAACTTAAAATCATGCTGTTTTTCAATATTAAAGGTAAAAGAAAAGGAAGAATACTTCCTTTCTTTATGTAAATTTTCATTAGCTGATACTGTTAAGATATTTTACTGCACTGTTACCGGCAACTGCACCATCACCAGTAGCTGTAACAACCTGACGAAGCTCTTTTACAATAACATCACCACAGGCAAATATTCCTTCACTTGATGTTTTCATGCAGCTGTCCGCAATAATATATCCATCTTCATTTAAAGCTACAATATCTCTGCAGAAATCTGTTGCCGGTTTGGAACCAATATATGGGAATATTCCCTGACAACTTATTTCTTTTATTTCCTGGGAAATATTGTTTTTTATTCTTAATCCAACTATCTCATCATTTTCAATGATAAGTGAATCGGCAACACTGTTGACAATGATTTCTATTTTTTCATTGGATTTGACTTTTTCAACAACACCTTTTTCAGCTCTGAACTGATCTCTTCTGATAACAATATATACTTTGTTTACCAGTGAAGAAAGATATAAGGCTTCTTCTAAAGCACTGTTTCCTCCACCAATTACAACAACATCTTTACCAGTATAGAATGCTCCATCACACACTGCACAATAAGATATGCCTCTGCCAATAAACTCATCAGCTCTGTCAACTTCCAGTTTTCTTTCTACAGTTCCTGTTGCAATAATAACAGCCTTTACTGTGAAATCACCACAGCTGGAGTGAACTGTTTTATCTTTACCATTAATTTCAATGGATTCTACTGTTCCAAACTCCATTACAGCACCAAAACTTGTTCCATGGTCCATAAGATCAAGAGCAAGCTGATAACCATAAGTAGGTTTTACTCCTGGATAATTGGCAATTTCATAGGTTTTGGAAACCTTTCCGCCAGGAGTATCTGCTTCAATTATTACTGCTGACAGATTAGCTCTGGAACAGTAGATTGCAGCAGTCAGTCCGGCAGGACCACCACCAATAATTGCTACATCAAATCTTTTGTCCATAAATGTTCTTCTTTCAAAATATCCTGAAGCTCACGCATATTATGAATTACTCTGTCTGCTTCACAGTTATTCAATTCATTTTCTTTTAAGCTGTTTGTTACGATAGCAATTGAGAATATGCCAGCATTATGACCGCATTGAATATCTGTTACACTGTCACCAATATAGATAGCACTGGTAAATCTTCGATTCAACTTTTTGCAGGCTTTGCTGATAGTTTCTTTATCAGGTTTTGTATTAACTACATCTTCTACTCCCAGAATATTGTCTTCATTAAAATATTCATCAAGACCTGTACATTTTAAGCCAATCATGATTGTTTCTGTGATTTTACTGGAAGCAATAGCCATCTGATAACCATTATCTTTCAGATACTGCAATGTTTCTTTAACTCCATCAAAAGCTGTTACATATTCACTATGATGAGTCTGATTAAACTGTCTGAATTCAGCAATCATTTCATCAACATCTCCCTGAGGGCAATATTTTTCAAAGCTTTCCTTTAATGTTGGACCAAGAAATGATACTTTGTCCTGCTCAGTTAAAACCAGTTCAGGAGCATGCTTCTCAAAGACATGTTCAAATGATTTATAAATAATTTCTTCTGTATCAAGAAGTGTACCATCCAAATCAAATATGACAAGAGGTTTTTCTTTCAGATATTTCTTATTGAATACTCCAAGCAATCCAGCCAGGCCAACAATCATAAACAGAACACTTGACAGCTGGGCAACTTTAATTGATCCCAGCATCAGAGCATCACTTCTTCTGATTTCAATAAAGAATCTGACCAGTCCATACCAGCTTAAGTAACAGAACAGGCCCTGGCCTCTGACTTTTTTACTTGAAAAACGTAAATACAATGTAATAAGAATAAATCCGATAGTGTTGGCTACACTTTCATAGAAGAACATTGGTTCACGATAATAGTAGTCAACATACATTCCCTCTTTTAAAAATGAAAGAATTCCATCAAAATAACTTTCTTCAACAATCTGGCCAAAGGCTTCCTGATTGGCAAAATTTCCCCAGCGTCCGATTGCCTGAGCAATAAGAATATATGGGAAGACAATTCCTGTAAGATGAAGGAAATCATAATTATGTTTTTTACAGTATAGCAGTACAAACAGACCACCACCTGCCAAAGCGCCATGAATTGCCAGACCACCATTCCAGATCTGAAAAATAGAAATCGGATCAGCAAGGTATTCCTTCAGATCATAGAAAAGAACATACCATGTTCTTGCACCAATCACTCCAAAAAACAGAGCTCCGGCAAAAAGGTCATCCATAACATCAGCATCATAACCTTTTTCCTTCAGTTTTTTTCCGGCTAAATAATATACAATGAGTGCACCACTCATAATCAGAACGGCATACCATTGAATGGAATAATTGCCAATTGCTAAAAAAGTACTTCTATTTGGAAAAAATTTCATATTTATTCTCCTTTCTGGGCATTAATCATTTTTACAACACGTTTATCAAATTCGGCACTTGAATCAAATCCTTTTTCTCTCAGCAGATAGTCAGAAACAGCTGCTTCAACAATTGTTGCCATATTTCTTCCCTCTCTGATTGGAATAATCATTTTTGGAATATCAACTCCAAAAATATTCTCGCACTGACGTGAATCCAGTCCCAGTCTGTCAAAATGGTTTTCATCTGTCCATCTTACCAGGTTGATAACCAGTTCAATTCTGACTCTATCCTGAGTTGAGGTAACACCAAACATTCTTTCAACATCAATGATACCAACGCCTCTTATTTCCAGCATGTTTCTTAGTATTTCTGGAGATTCTCCATAGATTCTATTGTGAAGACGATAAATATCTATTCTGTCATCTCCAACCAGAACATGTCCATTGTTCAGCAGTTCCAGTGCAATTTCACTTTTACCAATACCGCTTTCACCCTGCAAAAGAACACCATGACCATATACCTGCATCAGTACACCATGAACAGACTGTTTTTCAGCAAAGTATTCTTCCAGAAAAGAAACAACATCAACAATGATAGATCCCGTTTCCAGATTGGAAGAAAGAACCGGAAAATTCTTTTTCTCAGCAATTTCTCTCAGAATTTCTGGACATTCTAGATTTCTGGCAATAATGATTGTTGGAACTCTTTCCTGTGTAAGATATTCAAAACTCTTTCTCTGGCTTTCATCATCCATTGTCAGAATATAATTGTACTCTTTTTCACCAATTACTGATATTCTGTCAGTCGTTTCTTTAACAAAAACACCAGAGAGTTCAAATCCAGGTCTATTAACATTAAAGTCAGTAATATTTCTGTTCAGAGCAGCATCATCTGCTGTGATTTGTTTATAGTGAAACAATTCAACCAGATCTCTGACTTTAGCCTTCTTTTCTTCCATAACTTCCCTCCAAAACCATTTTCAGATACTGTCCTGTATAACTGTCTTTATTTTCTGCCAGTTTTTCCGGACTTCCACAGTCAACAACAGTACCTCCGTTATCTCCTCCATCCGGTCCTAAATCAATAATATAATCTACTGATTTTAAAACATCCAGATTGTGTTCAATAACAATAACTGTATCACCATGATCAACCAGTCTCTGCAGTACTCCAAGAAGCTTGTCAACATCATAACTGTGCAGACCGGTTGTTGGTTCATCAAGAATAAACAGTGTTTTACCTGTTGCCTTTTTCTGCAGTTCAGAAGCCAGTTTGACACGCTGTGCTTCACCACCTGAAAGAGTAGTTGCTGACTGGCCAAGTTTAATATATCCCAGCCCAACATCCATCAGTGTCTGCAGTTTGTTTTTTATTTTAGGTACAGAAGCAAAGAATTCTACTGCTTCATCAACTGTCATTTCTAAAACATCATAAATATTTTTATCTTTGAATTTTACCTGAAGAGTTTCTTCATTATATCTTGTACCATGACATACTGAACAAGGAACATAGACATCAGGCAAAAAATTCATGCTGATTCTTTTTACACCATCTCCCTGACATGCTTCACATCTTCCTCCAGCAACATTAAACGAAAATCTTCCTGGAGCATATCCTCTGATTTTAGCATCTGGAGTCTGAGCAAAAAGATTACGGATATCATCAAATACTGATGTATATGTTGCAGGATTGCTTCGAGGTGTACGACCTATTGGATCCTGATCAATAATAATAATCTTATCAATATTTTCCAGTCCGTTTATTTCTCTGCATCTGCCCGGCTTGATTTTGCTATATCCAAGATATTTCATTACATTTTTAGAAAGGACTTCATTTACCAATGTACTCTTCCCTGAACCAGAAACACCACTGACAGCAATAAAGCAGCCTAACGGAAAATCAACATCAATATTTTTCAGGTTGTTTTCACTGGCACCTTTAATACTGATACTCTGACCTCTGCCTTTTCTTCTTTCTTTTGGAATTTCTATTTTTCTCTGTCCAGAAAGATACTGGCCGGTAATGCTGTCTTTGCATTTGGTAATTTCACTGCTTGGACCATTATAGACAATCTGTCCACCATGAATTCCAGCATATGGGCCAACATCGACAATCCAGTCAGACTGTCTCATGGTTTCTTCATCGTGTTCTACAACAATAAGAGTATTGCCAAGATCACGCATGTTCTTTAAGGTATTGATAAGTTTGTCATTATCTTTCTGATGAAGGCCAATACTTGGTTCATCAAGCACATATAATACTCCCATCAGTTTTGAGCCTATCTGAGTAGCCAGTCTGATTCTCTGAGCTTCACCGCCACTTAAACTTCCAGCCATACGATCAAGAGTAAGATATTCCAAGCCTACATCCTGAAGGAATGTCAGACGCTGCATAATCTCTTTGATAACAAGTTCACCGATTTTTTTCTGCTCTTCTCTTAATTCAAGACTATTGATAAACTTTATCAGATTCTTGATTGACATTTCTGTCCATTCAATAATATTTTTTCCACCGACTTTTACAGACAGAGCCATTTCATTAAGTCGTTTTCCTTTACAGGTTGGGCATTCTGATTCTGCCATAAATGAAGCATACCAGTCTTTGCTCATTGCTGATGATGTTTCAATATATCTTCTTTCAATCAGAGTAACTGCTCCTTCAATAAAACCTGTTGTTTTTTTGGTAACTCCACTTCTTGATGTTATTGAATAACTGATTGGTTCATCAGAACCATATAATACAAGGTCAAGTTCTCTTTGAGTAAAATCCTTTATTGGTTTATCAATACTGATATGATAGTGCTTTAAAAGAACATTGAAATTCTGCCATTCAAGATTCTCAGTGTCAACGATGTTTTTGTAATATTTTATTCCTCCCTGTCTGATGGAAAGATTCCTGTCAGGCAGAAGGACATCAAGATCTATACTCTGTTTGAAACCCAAGCCGTTACAGTCATCACAGGCTCCTAATGGTGAGTTGAATGAAAACAGTCTTGGCTCTAAATGAGGAATTGAAAATCCACAATACGGACAGCTGTAATTACTGGAAAACAGTTCTTCTTTTCCATCACAAGAAACAACAGCCAATCCATTTGAAAGTGACAGAGCTGTTTCCAGAGAATCATGCATTCTTGAACGGTTTTCTTCTTTTTTTACCATTCTGTCAACAACAACATTAATATCATGTTTGTTGTTTTTTTCCAGATTAATATCATCTTCCAGCATAACCATGCTGCCATCTATTTCCGCACGGATAAAACCATCTTTGCGCAGCTTTTCCAGCAGGTCTTTATGTGTTCCTTTTTTCTGTCTGCTGACCGGTGACATAATTATGATACGTGAATCATCAGGTAACAGCATTATCCTGTCTATCATTTCACTGATGCTCATTGCTGAAATTTCCACACCATGTTCAGGACAGTATGGAATACCGATTCTGGCAAAAAGCAGACGCAGAAAATCATATATTTCGGTTATTGTTCCTACAGTAGAACGAGGGTTGTTGCTGGTAGATTTCTGGTCAATAGCAATTGCCGGTGACAAACCTTCAACACTTTCTACATCAGGTTTATCAACACCACCCAAAAACTGACGGGCATAAGTACTTAACGATTCAATATATCTTCTCTGACCTTCAGCATAGATAGTATCAAAAGCCAGTGATGTCTTTCCTGAACCACTTAATCCTGTCATAACAATGAATTTATTTCTTGGAATTTCTAAATCCACATTTTTTAAATTGTTTTCTCTAGCACCACGAATAATAATTTTGTCCTGTTCCATAAAGTCGCTCCATATAATGGTATATTATACTATATTTTATTATTAAGTTAAAATTTGAAATAAAAAATGATATAACCTGTCTTTAGATTTTAGATAGTAAAATATGGTGAGAATAATAATAATGGCCTACAATTTGTAGGTCATTATTTTGTTGTATTGATTATCAGATAAAATAGCAGTAGTTAAAGGAAGTTTAGTTAAATCTTTGAGTTTATCAATAAAAGGGGTTTTGGTAGCCATATTAATATATTTATTACCATATCTTGTCAGTTTAAAATCTCTGATAAATTTAAAGATTTCCTGATATGAATCTTCATCTTTTAATTCGTAGATTTGTAATATACGTATTAATTGTGCTGCCAGATAACATATTAAAAAGTGTCCATAAATAGTATCTCTTGTTTTAAGGAATACAGGTCTGGCATCAAGTTCTGATTTCATCATTCTAAAGGATTCTTCAATTCTCCAAAGATTATGATATGCCTTATAAACCTGAAACTGATTTAAACTCAGTTCAGATGTAACAAGCAAGTTATAGCCACAGATTTTTTTATCTTTTTCAAGTTTACTATGATTGATTGTGGCTTTAGCTTTATTACCGTTTTCATCTGTAAAATCAACATATTTACTACATTCACCATATTCCTCCTTTTTGGCATTTGAAAGACATAATTCAGCAGCTTTGTTTTCTAATTTTTGTATTTCATATAACTGTTTTTTGGCTAATGATGGGTTGTAGGTTACAACTCTTTTTTCTTTTACCCTAAAAGTGATGTCTTTACCATTATCATCTTCAAAAGAATAGAAGAATTCATCAATGCATTCCTTGGTTTTATATAAGATTGTGCCATTTGAATCTTTTACTTCTTTATAATCGTTTTCTAAAAAGATCCATGTTTTTTCAACTTCTGGTAACATCCTGCATGATTTAGAAAAGATATAACCATCTCCATCGATTCGGGCTTTATAGATATTCTTAGCACAGTTTAAACCTTTATCGGCAATCTGAATCACTTTACCAGTTATTTCGTTGTTTTCTTTTAATTCGTTAATTACATCTCTGAGCTTTGGCTTCTCAGATTCATTGCCGGGATATAGTTTTAAACCAATAGGTATTTGATTTGAATCAAGAAGCAATCCCATACCAATAAGTGGTTCCTTCCTGTTTTCTTTTGATGGACCTTTCTTCCTGTCTTGGTCTTCAAGATCAATTTCAAAATAAAAGTTAGTACAGTCAAAATATGTGACATCAGTTTTTAATGAATATTTTTCTTTAATGAGCTTAGTGAATATCTCAACTATCTTTTCATAGTTTTTGCCAAAGTAGGATAATCCTTCTAACAGCTGGTCGTAAGAAAATGAATATTTTTTATCGAGATAAGGTATTACATCAAAATAGGTTTTATATTTAGAACATGGATTAATGATTCTTGAAAAAATTAAGGAAGATAAAACATCAAATAGTTTAAACTGGTAATTGGTAGTTAAATCATAAATGTTTAAGATACCCTCAACATCTAATTTATCAATAATCGCTTTAACAGGAAAATATCCTGCAAATTTAAAAGGTGAAACTTCTGATATTTCAATTATCTGATTCTGCTTCTTTTCGGAGTTTAATCTTTTAACTTCTTCATTTAAATAAGCGTCAATATCTGAAATGCCACTCTCAATTAATTCTTTACCTGATCCATATGACTTATATGTTTCATGAGCAGTATGACCTCTTTGGCCATCATAAAAACTATTAACAATAGAATAATAAAACTTATCATTTTTTTTATTTTTCTTAACAAAGTAAGCCATGCTGCAACCTCCTTGATACTCACCATACTCACCATTTATATTGTATCACAAAAATGTTTTTTAAAATCAACAAAATAAAAAAAACACTGATAAAATCAGTGCTTTTTTAATGTGAATTATTCATGCTTCTAAAGTTTAATGGTGAGAAAGTCTAAAAACGGGTCCTGTTCCATAAAGTCGCTCCATATAATGGTATATTATACTATATTTTATTATTAAGTTAAAATTTGAAATAAAAAATGATATAATCATTAATGAGGTTAAATGAACTTTTATGATTGAAATTTTAGCGATTATTCTTATTCTGTTTGGTCTGCTGATTTCTGCTGCTGTAAGTATATTACCAATTGTACTTGTTTTCTGGGTATTACGTTCTCTTTTCAGAAGCATTACCGGAAAAAGCAATGGCAATTCCAGCAAGAAAGAAGCAAAGCTAATTAAAGAATTAAAAAAGTATTTTAGAAATTCATATCAGATTAAATTAAATGACGAAATATATCTGGAACTGGAAAAAGATGAAGTAAATTTAAACAATATTGCTGTTTACATCCGCAATGAATATGTTTCTACACTTCAGCAGTATAAAACTGCATTCCCAAATGCTTTCTATTCCATGATTGATGTTATTCTGAAAACTATTCAGAAGAATCCTGTTCAGAAAGAAAAAATTGTCAACAGCAATTCAAAGAAACCTGATGAAGTTAAGGTTGAAAAACCTCAGCCTAAAGCAGTTGTAAAAGATGCTAAAAACTATATTG
>JAZQPR010000045.1:0-22116 GCA_045628605.1 Oscillospiraceae bacterium | reverse complement strand
ACAAGCAGAGGCGATTCGTAGAATCGCTTCCGTTCAGTCGGAGATTGTACTCCGACTGAGCGGAAAGATAGAACCCGCCGCCTGCAGAGGCGGGGGATATCCTCTGTGTTGTTATATCTGTCGGGTTTTGTTCCTTGATTTGATTATATCAGAACGTGATTTTTTTTTCAATATATTTGTAAAAATATTTTTTATGGATAAATTTTCTCATGATAAATAAAAAAGGACTCTGCAAAAAAGAGTCCTTTTAGTTAAAGCCAGCTGAATGTCTGAGTATCAAATTTGTCATTGTATGCATCGTTGAATGAAGGAAATTCTGTTCCTGTTCTTGCTGTTGCAAGCATTTCCAGAACGTCGATGTTCTGATCTTCAGCGTTGTTAATAAGATTTATTGCCTGGCTGTAAAGCTTTTTTATCTGGGCATAGCAGTCAAATGAAGCATATCGTTCTTTCATTTCGCTGATATCTGTTTTTGAAAAAGCTATAAGGATCTGGCGCATGGTTTCCACGTCATCAAAAGCTCTGTGCTGATGTTTTGGCTTGTAGTCACAGAGAACAGCCATATTTGCCTGGGATATTGCATGACTTCCTTTGCATTTTTTTCTGAGAACTTCTTCAAGATCGGTAAAATGAACACAGACCTCGTCAGGTGAAATGCCTGTTTTTTTCTCTATTTCGAAATGTTCATAATTCCAGTTGATAACTTCCTCATCGCAGTTTCCCCAGCTGTATATTTTCTGTGGTTTGTATTTTGCATATATGCTTTTTAACTGCTCAAATACTTCATTCATCGGAGTTCCGTTGTTTAACATCTGCTGAGTAATTGAGGTAAGCTCTATAATGGATTTGTTTAAAATAGTTTTTCCCTTTGGCGGTCTTACAAGCTTGTTGTATGTTTCCACAGGTTTGTATTTATTTTTTTCATCAACGATCATCAGTGTGATATCTATCAGTGCAAAGCTGTTCTTTTCATATCCGGATGCACCGCCGGTATTGAATTCCAGATCTATCAGTCCTATCATGTCATCACTTCCTGCTCATGTAAACTTAAAACGAATTAATTAACCATAAGCTCACAAAGCAGAGGAAAATCATCGTTAATATTTTTTATTTTTAGATATTCTGAAATAACAAAATGTCTGTCTGTTACTTTGTTAATTATACCATAAATTAATAAATTTGTCAATTTTATTTTGTCTATAAAATACATGATTTAATAGAGCGGATTATTGTAAATTGTATGTTTCTGATGTTAAAAACTATGTATATATATTTTTATCGGATAAATATAATGTTCGTATGTGTGTAAAAAATTAAAAACATCTTGAAATAGTCAAATTTATTAAAAACAACAATTTGCATCTATAATAATATTGTATATTTTACTTAATTGACTAACAGAATGTATTATGGTAAGATAAAAATATAGATATTATACAGGGGTGATACAAAGATGGGGGATAATTCTTTAATAGTCTGGGGTTATGTGGTAACTTCCGGACAGTCATCACCAAAGGTTTTTAAGACTGCCGGTGACGTTCTCAGATATTACAAATCAAAAAAAGGTGTAAAAGAAGTCCCTGATGACGAAGCTCAAAAGGTCTTTTTCAAACTTGAGGAGGACAATTTTGCAAGAGCAGGAGATTTTGAGATAAGACCTGTTTTCAGCGGATATGACGATCCGAACGAAAACAGCAGATGCTGGGGTTACTGTTCTATTCTGTCAGCAACAGGTGAGTTCAAATTTTATAAAACAGCGTATACAGCAATAATCGATACACTTTCAATGGCTGATGTTGAAGACCGTTCAATGGAGCTTGCAGACCGAATATTCCTTGAACTTCAGAGCTTCGGCTATGCAACGGTCGAAAACTATTCGATCCAGATGATAACAAATGAAGAAATGAATATCAAATAATAATTAAATACAGCGGATGTCGGATCATCCGGAAAATGCGGTTATTTTCTATATAAAAGAAAATAATCGTTTTTTTATGCCGTTTCAAGCTGTCTGAACAAAAAAGACCTGAAAATATCTATTAGTCGTCATAAAATATATTTTTTAAATTAAAAAAATAACAAAATTTATTTTAAGTATTGCACAATGTACAATAAATATGTTATACTTTTATCATGGACTGCGTTATATAACAACACAGAGCTTTGAATAATACAATATATATTATAAGGAAAGGATTGCAAAATATGAGAAAGATTACAGCAAAAATAAGCTGCCTGCTGATTGCAGCCATGATGATGACCGGAGTGCTTTCCGGCTGTAAAAACAATAGTGAAGAAACAGATACGCTTCCTGTACTGACAGGTGTCAGAGTCGAAAAAAACGACCTTGAAGATACCATTACATCTGAGGGTGAGGTACAGAGTTCGGATGAAGATTCAGTAATAGTAACCGAGCTTATCGGTGCAAAAGTAAAATCTGTCTTTTATCAAGTCGGTGATAAAATAAATGCCGGAGATATCGTATGCGAACTTGACAGTACTGACCTGGAAAATGAGATCGCCGAGCTTGAAAAGGCTGTTTCGGATTCATCTGTTGTTAGCGATTATCAATATAAACAGCGTGTGAAAAATCTTGAAAATGTAAGAAAAACAGGTGATCTTCAGATCGAAGCTGCACAGAGGACACTTGACAATGCTAGAAATACATTAAATGACCTTAACAGCAGATATCAGCAGAAGGTGGATGAATACAGTTCATGCATGTCAGGTGCAGATGAATGTATGGCTGAAGCCGAGAAATGTGAGGACGAAGCACTCAGGGAATCACTGTTTGTAAAATATGCTGAATACAAAGAAAATGCCGCAATGGCAATGGAAAGCTATGAGCTTATTGATGCTCAGATAAAAGAAACTCAGGCAGAGGTAAAAGCCCTTGAAAATGAACTTGAAAAAACCAGACTTGAAGTACAGAATCAGATAAGCAGTGCACAGTATGAAGTAGATTCATATTCTGTTTCTTCAAATGATGATTCTGACATTCAGAAAACTCTGAACGAGAAGAAAAAGCTTCTTGATAAAACAAAGGTAAAGGCTGAAAAGAGCGGTATTATTTCAAATGTAAATGTTGAAGAGGGAAATATTTGCAAGGACGGACTTCTGATGTCAGTTCAGAGCGACTCTGATGTTCATGTATGTATCAGTATCAAAGAAGAAAATCTCTTAAGCATTGAAAATGGTATGAGAGCTGATGTTTCTATTTTAGCAAAACCGGGAAAAACTTATGAAGGAAAGGTTGAAAAAGTTAATCCGATAAAGACCGGAAACTTTTTTATAGGATATGTATCACTTGAGGATACAACTGATTTCAGAGTAGGAATGTCAGCCGGCGTCAAGATATATATAGTAGACAAAAAGGATGTACTCTCTGTGAAAAATTCGTCAGTATTTGAAAATGACAACAGTGAAAAATGTGTTTATGAAGCTGTTGATAACGGCGACGGAACATATACTGCAAAGGAAGTTAAGATAACAGAGGTGGAAAAAACAAAAAATTATACCGAAATAGGTGAAGGTGACCTTAAAGAAGATGCCGTGATCCTTTCAAACAGCCGTGCTTATTCTGACGGAATGGTCTTCAGACTGAATTTGGAAGAAAAAGGAATGTCTGAAGAAAACTCAGATATAATGAAATGATCCGGAGGTGCTGACGGTTTTATGATATCAGAGAATGTCAGACAGGCTTTTACAGCACTGTCTCTTAACAAAAAAAGAACGTTTTTAACTATGATAGGTATTATTATCGGACTTTGTGCAGTAGTTCTCATTGTATCCTTCGGAGATACAGTATCAGATCTTTTCAATGAATTCGTAATGCTGTATGACGGTCAGAACAATTTTTATGCATATGTTGAACCGGATTATGAAGAGTATTATTCAGAAGACGGTCTGTATAATTTTGATTTTGACTATTCAAAATATTCTTTAACTAATGATGAAATATACGAAATAATAGATGATTGTCCTGAGATCGTTGATATCAGCCGTGGTATTGAAGGATACAGCGCAAAAGCATACAGCGGCAGAGTTGATTATTATTCAAAAACTAAGATTGAAGGAGTAACTGCAGGCGAGGAAATTACTGAAAAGCTTCATATGGTCTCCGGAAGATTTATTTCAACGGACGATGACCGATATAAAAAGAGAACAGCTGTAATTTCAGATAAAACTGCTGAAGAAATATTCGGAAGTATAGATAAAGCTATAGGAAATACAGTTTCTGTAAAAGAGCTGGAAATGGATAAGGATGAGTATGATTATTATAAGGATCAGCTGATGTACTACGATTTTTCTGATTTGGAATATGATAAGGTAATGGAACAATTTTCAGTTTTGCATTCGGACGAGTTTGTTGTTGTTGGAGTATATGATTTTTCTACAAAAAATAAAGAAAAGTATGATACCAAAAGTCCGAGGGAATATTCTTCAGAAATGTATGTTCCGTATTCATATCTTTTAGATACAGATCCGTATGAAGATTATTCATACAGCAGTAATTCCTATGAGTTTGTGGTAAGGGACAACCAGTCAAAGCCGGCTGCGATCTCATATGTGACGGCATATCTGGAAAACAGGAAAAATGATATCGGACAGTATTTTTTTGAGATAAGTGACTACGCTGAAGAGGACGGCAAAGAGGTAAAAAATGTAGTTCTGGTTTTTACAGTTGTATTTGTTCTTATTTCTTCGGTTTCTTTGATAGTCGGAGGTATCGGACTTATGAATACGATGCTTGTAAGTGTCACTGAGAGAACTAAGGAAATCGGAATAAAAAAAGCACTTGGAGCAAAAAACAGGGAGATCAGGATACAGTTCCTGACAGAGTCTGCAGTAATATGTCTTGCTGCCTGTGCAATCGGAATAATTCTGGCGTTTTTTATTGGTCTGCTTATCGAAACAAGGATTGATACAGTTATAGAAAAGGTTGAGAAGCTGAGCAGCGGACTTGCATATTTCCTTAAAAATCAGACGATACATTTTACACCGTCTGTAAGATCAATTGTGATATCAACACTGTTTTCGCTGGCTGTTGGTTTGATTTTTGGTTCGTATCCTGCTAACAAGGGAGCTAAAATGCAGCCTGTTGATGCTTTAAGGTATGAGTAATAAGGAAAGGATACAAAAATGAAAAAGAAAATAAAAAATGAATTAAAATACAGAAAAAGGAAAAAACTAAGAAAGATCATTGTTTCTGCTGCAGTCACTGCCGGTGTTATCGGATTCGGAGTATGGTTTGCTCTTCTGAAGATAGAGGCGGAGACAAAAGCAGAAAAGTATGACTTTGTAATTCCGTATGAAAAAAGGGATCTGAGCACATTTATTACATCAAGCGGAAAAATTGAAATGGCTGATGCAGATGTAGCAGGTTCAGATGTAACTCAGAGAATAAAGAAAATATATTTTAATGTCGGTGATTATGTAAATGAGGGCGACACAGTAATTGAATTTGACGGGGAAATGCTCGATGAGAACATTCAGATGCTGCAGAAAAATATTGATGAGGCAGAAAATATCAAAAGACTCAGAAATTCAAATGAGATCTCGGAAGATGAATACTACAGAAAAACTGCAGCGCTTGAAATGAGAGATGCAGAGCTCATGAAGGATGAGACTGTAAAAAGCTATGAGGATGCATATAAGAAGTATGATGAGTACTATAATCTTTACTATAACTGTGAGGATGAAGAAAAATCAAGACAGTATATGATGATGTACAAGCGTTATGAAGCAGAGCTTGACGGACTTCGTACAGCTGCAGAAAATGCTGAAAACAACTATCTTGAACTTAAAGAATCTATAAATAAGGCAGAGTCTGAAAAGGCAGAGGCAGAGTATATAGGAAGCCTTATGGAAAAACAGGATGATTCAGCAGAAAAAAGGCTTGCACAGCTGAAGGATGAAAAGTCAAAGCTTATAGTAAAGGCACCGAGAAGCGGAGTTATTTCAGATATTTATGTCAGCGAAGGTTCGGTTCCCGGAAAAAGTGATCTTTTTAAAGTAGGAAGCCTGGAAAAATACAAAATAAAAGCTTACATTTCAACTAAAAATATCCTTGATGTTAAAGAGGGAATGGATGTTGAATTTACAACTACACTTACCGGAGACAATGTAATAAAAGGAAAAATAGTCAGAGTATCAGATATATATGATTATTACAGCAGTTGCTATACAGCAGAGATAGAGATAGAAGATACAGAGCTGGTGAAAGAACTCAAGCCGAACATATCTGCATTTATCAAAATAATGACCCGCAAAACAGACATGCTGTATTCTGTTCCGTATGATGCAGTGGTAACGGAAAATGAAGACTCATGGGTATATATCGTTGAAAACAACGGAAATGAAAAAACAGCGAAAAAAGTAAAAGTAAAAACCGGTATGGAATCAAGTTTCTATACAGAAATAACTGAGTCTGAGCTTAAACCGGGTGATCTTGTTATCTGTGACGGAAAACATCACAGTGAGGGCGAAAGAATAAAAATCAGGGAGTGAGGAAATGAGCTTTATAGAATATTATATTTCGGCGTTGAGATGCTTAAGTGCCAATAAACTTCGTACTGTTCTGACAACACTTGGAATCATAGTCGGTATCAGCTCAGTTATCCTTATAAATACTCTGGGTTCAAGTCTTGGAAAAACTATAAATGATACTGTCGGAAAAATGTTCGGAAGTTCTGTGGTTGCAATAATTCCTATGCCGGAAAACTTGGTGGAATCAGCATTTGAAGAATCTGATGTTTATTTTGAAGATGATGTGTATTTTCCGATTGATCTGGTTGAAGCATATGAGAAAAGATATGAAGGAAAAATCAAACAGGTTGTCACTGACCTTGATTCAGGAAGCTTATCAGGAAGACTCACAAATTCAACTGCAAGTGATTCATGGATCGGTATAACCGGTTCGAATGAAATGACATGGGACAACGGACTGTCATTAAATATGTACATGGTTTCAGGAAGATTTATTTCTGAAGAAGACGTTCTTCAGGCAAAGCCTGTCATTGTAATTGATAAAAAGCTTGCAGACCTGTATTTTGGTGAAGAAGATCCGATCGGAAATGAGATATCGTTTTCTCTTATGGGCAACAGATCATATGATCTGTATACTGTAGCAGGAGTATATGATTTTAAAATAGAAATGGATTATAGTGACGATTATCATATATGTTATATTCCTAATACGTATCTGAATTCATTTATCGGAAATTTTGGATTTATGGAAACAGAAAAATACAGTCTGATATATAATATTGACAAAATTGAAGATGAAAAAGAATTTATAAGAGATACAAAAGAATATTTTGATGAATATCTTGCAGGCACAGGATGGGAAACAAGAGTAATTACGCTCAATCAGGTCACACAAATGGTAAACTCAATTGTAAAGACAATAACTGCCGTAATTGCCGGAATAGCAGCGATCTCACTTTTCGTAGGCGGTGTCGGGGTAATGAATGTAATGCTTGTAAGTGTTTCGGAGAGAACAATGGAGATCGGTGTAAGAAAAGCAATGGGTGCTTCTGACAGATCTATACGCCTTCAGTTCCTTATTGAGTCTGTTCTGATCGTTCTGACTGGTTCTGCCATAGGAATATTACTGGGTCTGTTTAACGCAAAGCTGATCGCACTGCTTGCCGTAAAGATAACCGGATACATGAAAATAAATCTTTCTGTTTCGCTGGCATTCCCGTTAAAATCTCTGATAGAATCACTGATATTTTCACTGGCAGTCGGAGTTGTATTTGGAGTATATCCTGCAAACAAGGCGGCCAATATGGAGGTCATTGACGCACTCCGATACGAATAAATTCATGTTTTATACAAATATTAAATCTTCATTAAAACCGGTTAATTAATATGTGAAGGGATTGACAGGAATTTTTTAATATTGTATAATTAATATATTAATTTTTAACACTTTGAAAGGACAAACAACATGAAAAGAAAAGTTTTAAAAACGGCATCTTTTATAAGTGCAATGTGTCTTCTTATGACATTTTCAGCAACAGGATGTCAGAAAAAAGATGAGAATGCTCTCCCTGTTCTTACAGCAGGAAAATATGAAAAAAGAGAGCTTTCGGATTATATAAGTATTTCAGGTACAGTTGAGAGTACTGATAAAAATTCAGTTATCACAACTGAACTTCTCAGATACAAGGTATCAAAGATAAATTACAAAGTCGGTGATCATGTAAATGCAGGTGATATAGTCTGCGAACTTGATTCATCTGATCTTGAAAAAGAGATAGCAGATACTGAAAAAGCAATAAATGATTCAAATACATTGTCTGACTTTTCTTATCAGCGCAAGGTTGAGATCCTTGAGGAAACAAGGAAAAACGGAAATTCTCAGATCGCAGCTGCAGAAAAAGCCGTAAATGACAAAAGAAATGAATACAACGACGCAAAAAATCTTTACGATCAGAAAGTTGATCTTTACAACAGCAGTATTTCAAAAGCTGACGATGCAATAAACAAGGCTTCAGTAAGCACTGATGAAACAGAAAGAGAAACACTTATAGCCGAATACAATCAGTATCAGGCGCTGGCAGCCTCAGCAATGGCTGAATATGAGCAGGCAAATGCAGCAATGAAAGCTGCTGAAATACAGATCACAGCACTTGAAAACAATCTTGAACAGACAAGAAATTCCGTAAATTCTCAGATCAGTGCAGCACAGTATGATGCAGATACCTACAAGTTATCGACAAATAACACAGATGCTCAGAAAAGACTTGACGATCTCAGAAAAAATCTTGAAAATACAAAGATCAAAGCAACAAAGAGCGGTATTATTTCAACTGTAAATGTTGAAGAGGGAAAAATGTGCAGCGACGGAATAATCATGAATGTTCAGAGTGACTCAGCTGTCTGTGTTCATGTTGTTATCGAAGAGGAAGACCTTCTTAAAGTTCAGAAGGGAATGAGAGTAACTGCAACCATTTCTGCAAGACCCGGAGAGGAATTTGAGGGTTCTGTTGACAGAATCGTTGATATTATGTCAGCCACAGGATTTGACGGATATATAAGCATTAATGAGCCAGAAGATTTCAGAGTAGGTATGACTTCAAAGGTAAAGATATTTACAGTTGATGAGCCGGATGCTCTTACAGTTAAAAACTCAGCTATATTTGAAAACAAGGACAAAAAGAAATGTGTATATGAAGCAGAACAGCAGGCTGACGGTTCATATACAGCAAGAGAAGTTGAAATAACAGAAAATACAAAGACAAAGAGTTATACAGCTGTAACAGGTGAAGGGCTTGAAGACGGAGACCTGGTTCTCACTTTGCCAAAGAGATACAAGGACGGAGAAAAATTTGATATTAAAATGAGTAAATCCGAGGAAAAAAGTGATAATGACAGTAATGATGAGAAAGGTGACGAATAATGTCTAAAAAGTCAATAAATCTTGATAAAAATATAAAACCTGCAGAAGCTGATACAGAGAATGTACAGGATACTGCAAAAGAAGAAAATGCTTCACCGGCAGAAAAGGAAACAAATGTCAGATCCGCTTCTGCAAACAATAACGAAGTTGTTATTGACATGTCAGGAATAATAAAGAGATTTTATATCGGTCAGCCAAATGAACTTCAGATATTGAACGGCATAGATCTGAAGATCCGTGAAGGTGAATTTGTAGCCATAGTTGGTGAATCAGGTTCCGGTAAAAGTACCATGATGAATATAATAGGAGCACTTGACAGACCTACCGAAGGAACATATATGTTTAACGGCAAGGATATCAGCAAATTAAACGACAAGAAACTCAGTGCCATCAGAAACAAGGAAATAGGCTTTGTTTTCCAGAACTTTAATCTGATCCCGAGAACATCAGCTCTTAAAAATGTTGAACTTCCTATGATGTATGCAGGAAGGGGAAGAAGAGAAAGAAACAAAAGAGCGATGGAGCTTCTTGAAATGGTAGGAATGAAGGACAGATTTGACCATAACCCGAATGAGCTTTCCGGCGGTCAGAAGCAGAGAGTTGCAATAGCAAGAGCGATGGCAAACGATCCGTCTATTATTCTGGCAGACGAACCTACCGGTGCTCTTGATACAAAAACAGGACATATGGTAATGGATATTTTCCATGAGCTTCATAAAAAGGGAAAGACTATCGTACTTATCACTCACAGCCCTGAGCTTGCAAAGGAAACCGAAAGAATAGTTACTATCTCCGACGGAAATGTAATATCCGATACCGGAGGTGTTAATGCGTGAGACTTGCTGAAAACATAAAACAGGCCTTTACAGCACTTTCTCTCAACAAAAACAGAACTATTCTTACCATGATAGGAATAGTGATCGGTTTAAGTGGTGTTATTACTATTATTTCAATAGGTGATACATTCAGTGCTGCCATAAAGGAACTTGTTATGATGAATTCTTCAAAAAATACTTTTATGGTTTATATGTTTGATATGAATGAAGAAGATATCAAAATGGATAAAAAGTATTTTGTAACAGATGAAGAAAAAGTGGAAATGGTTGAGAAGTCACATGGTCTTGTAAAGGCAGTGATCGAAAACACAAATTCCTTTAAGGCAAAAATAGTATCAGAAACAAATGATTATTCTGCAGTATCAGCGATCGGAGTATCAGCCGGATATGATGAAAGCAGCAAAATAAAACTGGTCAGCGGAAGATTTATCAGCAATGCAGACAACAGTAAAATTTCAAATGTTGCTGTTATCTCAGACAAGTCTGCAACAGAACTGTACGGTTCACCTGAAAATGCACTGGGAAATCGAATTTCCGTAAGAGGTAAAAATGTTACCTATGATATGATGGGAAATCCGATTGAAACAACTGTTTCAGGTGAAGTAATAATCGTAGGCGTTTTTGAAAACACCTCATTTGACGTTTCAAAAATGGAGGACAACGATTTAAGAGACACTGTTACTGAGCTTTATCTTCCTTATTCATATACATTAAAATTGCTTGACCAGGAATCCAAGACAAGTTATTATTTAAATATACTTGCTAAAAGTGCAGCTGAAAAACCGGAAGCCATATCATATGTTGAAGACTATCTGGAAAACAGATTTCCGGATGATGAAGAATATAAGTTCTCCGTAATGGATTTTTCCGATCAGATCGAATCGATCATAGGAACAGTGATGGGCGCAGTAACTACAGTATTTGTTCTTATTTCCGGTATTTCACTTCTGGTTGGCGGAATTGGTCTTATGAATACGATGCTTGTCAGCGTAACAGAAAGAACCAAGGAGATCGGTATAAAAAAAGCTCTTGGTGCCAAAAACAAGGAGATACGTATCCAGTTTCTGACGGAGGCTGCTGTAATTTGTCTTATAGCGTGCTTTACAGGAATTGTACTGGCGACATTTATCGGTCTTTTCCTTGAATCAAATCTTGATTTTATTTATGACAAAGCATATGCGTTAAATGAATCACTCGGCTACATGCTTGAGAACAACGTAGAAATTCATTTTTCACCGTCAGTAAAGGCAATCGTAATATCTACGGTTTTTTCAGTTGCTGTTGGAATCATATTCGGTATGTATCCTGCAAACAAGGGTGCTAAGATGCAGCCGGTAGATGCACTCAGATATGAATAAATCTGAAAGGAAACAAATAAAATGAAAAAAAACAATACACAGGATGAACTTAAACTCAGAAGGAAAAAGAAAACCAAAAAGCTGATCACAAGAATCGTTGTCTTTACATTTGTTGCCGGTTTTTTTGTATGGTTTGCTTCACTTAAAAGCAATGTTGATTCCCAGGCTGACAGCTTTGATTTTGTAGTTCCTTTTGAAGAAAGAGATGTAAATTCGTTTATATGCACTAACGGAAATATTGAAATGAGTGATGCTCAGATCGTTTCCGCTGATATTTCCCAGAAGGTCAGATCCATTAACTGCAGAGTAGGTGATTATGTTAATGAAGGAGACGTCCTCTGTGAATTTGAATCAGACGAACTCAACTCTCAGATAGAAAGCTATCAGAAGATGATAAATGATGCACAGGCGCTTGAAAATATGCAGAATTCAAACACAGCTTCAAGTGATGACTATGCAAAAAAACAGATAAATCTTCAGCTTGCTCAGGCTGAACTGGCAGTTTCGGCAGCACAGAAGGAATATGACATGACATATTCAAAATTCGATGAATATTATAATCTTTATTATAACTGTGAAGATCCTGAGCAGTCTGATATATACATGAAAATGTACAAAAGCTATGAAAGTCAGCTTGAACCTTTGAGAAACGGCATAATTGATGCTCAGAAATCACTGCAGGATGCAAAGGAAAGTGCTGACAGACAGAACAGAAACATTAACAATGCTCATTTTGCTGACAGCTTCAGAGAATCGTCAACAAAGGAGCTTCAGCAGCAGCTTGACAAGCTTTACAAAGAAAAAGAAAATCTTGTTATCACAGCTCCAAGAAGCGGGATCGTGTCAGGCATATATGTGAGCGAAGGCGGATATGCTGCAGACGGCGATCTTTTCAGAATAGGAAGTCTTGGCGATTATAAGGTCGAGGTAAATCTCAGTGCTTCAAATATTCTTAGTGTAAAGGAAGGAATGAATGCTGAATTTACTACAACTCTTACCGGTGAGAAAGTCATAAAGGGAAAAGTGACTTCTGTTTCAGAGATATTCGGAGAAAAAGGATACTCAGCAACTGTTGAAATAGAAGATAAGGATCTTATGGCATCATTAAAGCCAAATATTGCAGCATTTGTGAAGATATTTACTTTTGAGCATGAAAATGTCCCTGCTGTTCCTTTTGATGCTATTGCTTCAGACGAAGACGGAAACAAATGGGTATATGTTGCAGAAGGTCCGAAAAGCAATCTGAAAGCAAAGAAGGTTGCAGTAAAAACAGGAATTGAATCCGGATACTATGTCGAGATCACAGAATCAGAGCTTAAGGAAGGCGATCTGATAATAGGTGATGCAGAAAAACATAAAAACGGTGACAGAATAAAAATCAGAGGTTGACAGCTATGAACTTTTTTGAATATATAGGGTCAGCTTTCAGATGTCTGACCACCAATAAAATGAGAACGTTTCTGACAACTCTGGGCATTATTGTCGGAATCAGTTCAGTTATTCTTATAAATACACTTGGAACATCTCTTGGAGGAACAATGAACTCCGAGCTTCAGTCAGCGTTTGACGGAAATCAGATAGAGCTGGATCTTATCCCAAAATCATCATTAATTATCGGAGGAATGTACATTTCTATGGAAACTCCTGATAAAGAGGAGTATTTCAGCCAGGATTTACTTGATGCTTATGAAGAAAATTTTAAAGATGATATAAAAACTTCTGTTGTTCCAACAGTAATGACTCAGTTGACCGGAGACATCTCAGGCAAATTAATGACTGATTCAGGTTCTGAAAATGTCAGAATAAGCAGATCAGACACGGATTCAGAGCAATTGATCTCAGTTCAGATGGATATGCCTATGAAGAAGGGCAGATTTGTAAATGAATATGATATTGAACACAAGTCACAGGTCATAGTGATATCCGATAAGTGTGCCAAAAATATATTTGGTACAGAAGACGCTGTCGGAAAACAGTTGACATTTCTTTCAGATGATCTGTATAATCCGACTTCATGTTCATACACAATAGTAGGCATATATCAGTATTCAGCATATATTGAGATGTACCTCGGCAGCGAAGCTTCAGATGCATTCGTTCCTTATACTCAGCTGGATGATCTTATGGGAGCTGATAAAGAAGATAATCTTCAGATAGTATTGTATAAAATCAAGAGCAATATTGATTCAGATGATCTTACAAAACAGACACAAGAATTTTTTGATCCGTATTATGAGAATACTGAGTATAAAGTAAATGTTTTTACACTTGACCAGTCACAGAAGCTTACAGAAGCTATGGTAGAAGGAGTTACAAAAGTTATTTCAGCTCTGGCAGCCATTTCACTTATCGTCGGCGGTATAGGCGTAATGAATATAATGCTTGTAAGCGTAACCGAAAGAACGATGGAGATAGGCGTAAGAAAAGCAATGGGTGCATCAAACAGATCCATCCGTTTCCAGTTCCTTGCAGAATCAGTTATCATAGTTCTCGTCGGTTCCGTATTAGGAATCGGACTTGGTTTATTTAACGCCAAACTAATATCACTGATAGCCGCCAAAACAATGTCATTTACCCTAGCTCCTCCAACCAAAGCCATAATAGAGTCCGTCATTTTCTCTTTCATCATCGGCATAGTTTTCGGCGTATCACCTGCCAACAAAGCCGCCCGCATGGAAGTAGTCGACGCGCTCAGATACGAGTAACTTAAACGTTCTTATTCAGGAACTATGTAAACACATCTCCGTAAAGTAGAAGACCGGCAGAGCCGATTTTATCAAGTTCACTACAAAGTTGATGCCGTTTTTACTTTTCTTTACATCGTCAATAACGCAGAATTCAGTTTCCGAAAGGAAAGCTGAATTCTGCTGTTTTTATTTCTCTCAGCAAGTTCTGTAATTTCATTATTTCGGGAAGCTTCGGCGGATGAAGTCATGTCACATTTGCAGATACAGTTTACTGACATTTCATTTTCCGGTTCTTAAATTTTTGATCAAACACTGTTTTTAACTGTGGCATCTGCCACAGTGGATCAGACCGTTGAACGGATTGATATAACAACACAGAGGATATCCCCGCCTCTGCAGGCGGCGGGTTCTATCTGACCAAACAGTCGGAGTACAATCTCCGACTGAGCGGGAACCGATTCTACGAATCGCCTCTGCTTGTTAAAAGCAGAGCTTTGAATTATCCGGTTCAGAATGATTTTTTGCAAATTCTGTGCTTTTTATGCGACAGAGCTGATAATTGTATTAAAGCATACTTATCTATGAACAGTACATAAATCATTGTGTTTCGGGCATTACAGAGGCGGTAAACAGAGAGAAAATATTGCGGTTTAAACGAGTCAGTTTGTTGCATTGAATTCCGACAATGTGATGAGTTCACATAGAAAGTGGAAAGTCATTTGGAAAATGTTGAACAAAAAATATATTAAAGTTATTAATCCAAAATAATAAGGAGAAAATATGTTATGAAATATAAATGTTTAATTCAAGCAATTGACGATGAAACAATAACCATACAAGTTGAAAATACTACAATTATTGGTTTTACTAATTTGCCATTGGATTTTCAGTTGTTAGGTGAATTTGTAGAAGTTGAAATAGAATTATTTGGGGATTTGAAAATTAAAAAGGATAATGTTCAAACAAAAACAATAAATAGTAATACTCCATATTCGTATTCATGTACAATTTGCGGAATTTTAGATGTTGAAAATAAAGTGGTAAAATCTGAAATTGATTTTACCTTAGATGAAAATATTTTATATGAATATGGTTATTTAGATAAACAATATATCGAAATTATTGTTCCGCGAGTAGATTTTCACTTTGAATAATTCTTATTTGATATGTTATGATACTCTATACTGTCTTTTTTTAAATGAGATCTCCTCAGGTAAATAGATTAAACAATAAAGGAATGAATACGTAAGCAGTCGTTATTGAAAAAAATTTGACAAGAAGACAAGCTCTTGATTTAGAATTAAAAATTACAGAAAAACATGCTGCAAGAAATTCAGGAAGGATGCCTTCAAAATATCATATGAGACCTTCTACGCGAATAAATACAATAGAAAAATATGTTGAGAAATATGGTACTTCACCTAATAAATAACTGAAAGGATTCATTATTATGAAAAATCGTAAAATTATTAAATTATCTATTCAAGGCGATTCAAATTATGAGATGAATAATGATTTTAAAGCTTTGAATTTACTTGCTCACAGCGTAATAGAATTATTAATGTATTATCTCGGTAAAGTATATATAGATGGTAATAATTACTTTTTAATAAGCATTAAAGAACGAGATCCAAATAAAGGTTGGTATGATAACGATCCCTATTTTAATGTTTCAGAATATATTGTGAATGCTGATGAACTTAAAGAAGCAAGAGATATACAAAAAGAAAAGCATTATGATCCAATAAAAGCTAACAATTTTTTTATTAATTTAATAAAACGAACTTTAATTAATATTTGTTCAAACTCTGGAAATGAAGCTGCTATTCCTCAAATAGAAGAAGCTTCACGAAAAGTAATAGAGTCAAATTTTGAATTAAAATATAAAATAAATAAGTTCTCCAAAAAAAGTGAAGATTCATTATATAAAGCATCTGCCTACAGGCATATAACACCGGATGGAGAAAACTATTATTTGGAAGTATTAAATATGCAAAGTAAGGAGATTGATATTTACCAGCTTAACAAACAACCGGAGTATGTAAAGATGGAACTAATGTATACAAAAGCATTTTGGGATAATCATGATTTTCATTTATATAGTGATGATTATCATAAGGATATTGTAGTAATAAATGTGGATGATCATACTATCATTATTAATAAAACATAAAAAAGATTTGAAACAATAATATGAAAGTAAAATGTTTTCTTAATATCTTTCTTTTCTAACTGATTTATATAATGATTCAGGATTTATCTCAAATGTAAATATCAACGACTTCTCCATGATCAAAAGATATCTCTTTATGGATTCATCAGAGCTGTCAAAGGTACAGAAGAAAATATCAGACCTGAATGCAGACGGCAAAGTTGATGAAAATGACCTTAATCTTTTGAAGGAGATCATTTCAGTAACAATAAGGAACTGTCCTGCAGATACAAATAAAGACGGATTTGTAAATGAAAATAACAGTATTAAGTACGCAGGTTATTATTACGATGCTTAAGACCGGACTTTATTATCTGAATTCAAATATAGTAAAAAATCATATTAGTAAATTTGAAGTATTTCAGCCCAATACTGATATGATTAACAGATTAGAAAAAGCAATGAAAAATGGTGAAAAAATCAAATCTGCAGATGCAAGTTTTTATATGCATGAATTATCCGAATCTCATTTAATGAATAAATTAACTAAAACAATGGATTTTAGTAGTGCTTATGATGTTGCACATAATGCTGCATTGAATAAATATGAAGTATCTCCATTTTCAGTATATCATCCGGAAGTAATAGCAAAGGTGAAGCATATATAGTAAGGTTTGCAGATGACTTTGTATGTATGTTTGAATATGAAGAAGAAGCGAAGTGAAATGGAAAGTATATAGTTGGGCACAAAATCAGCAAGAAAAAGAAGAAGAGTTTCAAAACAAAGTTAAAGCAATGGGTTAAGGACAATAGAAATGCTGACATCAAGATTTTTATGGCAACGCTAAACAGGAAACTGATAGGCACAAACAACTATTATTGTATCAGCGGAGCGTATAACGAGGTCAAATCACTGTATAACCATGCAATGTGGGTAACATATAAATGGTTAAACAGAAGAAGTCATTTTACACTCGAAAATATTCTACCCGTTTTGGAAGGAAAAGATTAGGAAGCCAAGAGTTCATGTAAATATATGGGCAATTGGCGGAATAAGTTATATCTGATAAGTTTGAAGTAGACGAGGGGAGCTGTATGCGGGAAAACTACGCGTACAGTTCTTAGAGGAGTTTATTTCGGATGTTATTTAAGGAGGAATAAATTTACTTATGAAATACTATAAGCTGATTTATGACTATGATAATGATGAGAAATATATTAATTGTAACGTAGCCCATATAGGTAAATTGGATAAATATTGTCTAAGTAATGGTGTACCTTTAAAAGAATGGGGTAATTATTACTTTGAATATAGTTCTAAAGAAGGAAATATTGTGTCCGACTATATTGGAAATGTAATTAGGTGGTTTATAGTAACAGATGTATTTGTTGATTATGTAATTAATGAATTAAATGAAAATAACTATCAAATACTTCCTGTTAAATTGATAGATACAACCAAAACAAAAGAAACAATGGAATGCAAAGTGTTAAATATTTTAGATGTTATAGATAAAGCATTAGATTTGGAAAATTCAAAGTATGATATATATGAATTAGATGATGAAAAGATTCTTTCGGTTGAAAAATTTGCTTTGTATAAAGAAAAAATCCTGAATCATGATATATTTAGAATAAATGAAGACTTAATTCATATTTTTGTTTCTGAAAAAGTTAAATTATTAATTGAAAAATATAAATTAAAAGGTTTTCAATTTTTAGAAATTTATGTAAGTTAATGAGCTTTTCTGAATTAGCTGATAGTTTCTGTAAGTATAACCAGAGATAATCATGATAAGATATTAATAAGCAATATATAAAAAACTCCCAATCCTAATCATTAGCGTAATGATCGGATTGGGAGCTTTTTTATTGCGAAATAATTAAGCGGCTGTAAGAGGTTATTTTTTTCTATTCAATTTCCTTTGAATTTGTTTTTTGTAAATCTTATAATAATAGATTATACAGCAGAAAAGCGGCCTTGTCAATATAATGTCAAAATATACTTTTCCGGATATTCTCATCCAATTTTCATCAAATTATTAATCACAAACTATCGTTACTGTTTATATGTTCCGCATCAACTCCATCTTATTCCAATACAAATTCTTCAAGCTTTGATTCATACATTTTTCTATACTTCTCTATTTCTTCTTCTGAATCTTTTAGTTTACAGCCGTTATATATTCTTAAGCTTTTTAAATTCGGAAGGCCTTCAAATAATTTAAGACTGAGTTCTCCTGAATCTTCGTAATTAATTGTAATCGCCTCAAGATTTTTCATGGATTCAAATTTTTCCAAATTATTCATTTTATGAGCTCTTAATGATAATGATTTTATATTGTATATTGGCATTAAATCCATTTCAGGAGCATAAATATCAGCCTCTTCTAAAGATTTAAGTTTTGAAAGAGACTCCATATTATCAATTTTATCAACTTGTAAAATGAAGGTTTTAAGATTATCTAAATTTTTCACTTTATCACAATCAAAATAATCTGAGTTTGTCAATGTCAATGCCTCAAGACTGTTTACTCCATTAAAACTGCCATTCCACTTATGAAATGCCATTACTATTTCCTTAATATCAGTTGATGATAACGTAGAAATATCATATTCAGGATAAATACTACAGTCTATTGTAAGTACTTTCAAATTATTGCAATACTTTAAATTATTTAAAAAATAATTCGTGTTTCCATCTGTCAGCAAAGTCAGTTTTTCAATCTCATCAGTTCTGAATATTCTTCTTGTACTTTCTATAGTATCATCGATATATATAAGTACAGGTTTATTTAAAACAGGCGTAAACAAAACAACTAATGTAAATACTACAACTAAAATACTAATTAATGAAATTAAAATTCGTTTTTTCTTCAACTTTATCACCTTCAGTATAGACTTTTAGTAGGTACATATGACTTATCATACAGTTCGTTTTTTGAAATTGTCAATATTACTTGACAACTTTTTCTCCAAAATTTTTGAAATATTTTTAAATGTAAAATTGTGGTGGCATAACTCTGACATCTCGATAGTTAACCCTTGACAGTCGATGAGCTTTTATGCCGCGAAAGCCGCTTTACAATGAGTGGCGGTGTGATAGGCTGTTAGCCAGGCAGCAGAGCATTTATGCGTCGCCTGCCTCGCTGGCAGAATATCACACTGCCAGAGGCTCATTGTCAAGCGGACCGTGGAATAAATGCGTGCCTTACGCAGTTGCCTTCTTTTCCTGATAATAAAGTTCTCTCTTCACTGCTGGAGGCAGCCCGTCATTCGCTGAACTGATGCGTCTGTTGTTCCAGTAACTCATATAGTAGCGCCATATCATTGTCTTTAGTTCATCCTTAGTGTAATGTTCGGATTTTCTGTTTCTGCTATAGAACAGTTCCTCTTTCATCCTTGCCCACATGCTTTCACAGCGAGCATTGTCATGACATCTTCCGCCTGCACTATTCATGCTCTGAATTATCTGATTATCATGCAATACAGCTCTGTCCAGCTCACTGGTATACTGTGAGCCACGGTCTGAATGACACTTGATACCACGTATTTCAGGATGCATCATAGCTGCGTTGTTTATGGTGCTTACACACAGCCCAGCCTTCATGTTATCATCTATAGCCAGTCCGAGTACGAAGACATCAAAGCAGTCAAACATTGCTGAAACGTACAGCTTGCCGTCAGAAGCTTTAATCTCAGTTATATCTGTTACTGCTTTCTGATTTGGTTCGTCAGCTGTAAAATCACGTCTGAAGAGATCGTCAGACTTTCTTGCAAGCTTATCCGCCCTGGTTATACCGTTAGGCTTTCTTCGTGGCTTATGAGTCAGCCCTATATCATTCATAATACGATATACGGTTCTCTCTCCAGGGACATCAAGATCATCATCTTTATGCTTGAGTTTAAGTGCCTGATACATTCTCATACGGCCGTATGTATCATTGCACTCATCTTCGTTCACTATTTCCATCATGGATTCCGCAATTGCTTCGTATTTCCAAGGCTTATTCTTGTTGGCAAGGTAATTGTAAAATGCCTGTCTGCTTACTCCTAATGCCTTGCAGTAAAAAGATATCTTTCCTTTGTCTTCGCCGCCATTTGTCTTGTAATCGATAAATTTTAGTCTTTCGATTTTCCCGACTTCTGACGGCGTGCGGCGAAAAAAGCGCTTGCTTCCTCGAGAAATTCATTGAGCTCAGTCAGCCTTTTGATTTCCTTAGCTTGCTCTTTAAGCTCTTGCCGTAACTTCTGATTTTCTTCAGCCAGACTCATTGCTTCAGCTGGTGTTTTAGCCTCTCCAGTTTCTATTGCCCCTTTTCGTTCTTTTTTGATCCAGTCATACAAAGTTCCATACGGTATTTTCAGCTCTTCGCTTGCTTTCTTGGCACCAACTTCTTTCGCAAGCTTTACTGCTTCTTGTTTATATTTTGCTTCGTATTTTCTTGGCTTATCCATATACTGACAACTCCTTACCGTTTTCTATTGTTTCCATTATAAATTTGGTGGATCAAAGTTGTCAAGTATTATTATACTACATCAGCTCATCCAGACTAAAAATTCTGATTTTGTGGTCAATAATGAGTATAACGCAGAAGGACTCAGAATCAGCAAGGAAGTAAAACCGGCTGACAGCAGTTCTGGTGTTGACACATCAAAGAAAATCAATTATACTTATGAGTATGACAACGCAGTATTTGAAACCAATGCCGTCAAATCTGAAAATGAAGTATGGAACCTGTACGGACTGAACCTTATCTCAAGACAGGTAAAAGACGAAACACTCTATTACATGTACAACGGTCACGCAGATGTAACAAGACTCATAGATGAAAACGGTGAAGTATCAGAAAAATATTACTATGATGAATTTGGAAATGAGACAGGATCATTCAGATTCGGAGATGTGACCGGAGACGGAAACGTAAATATCAACGACTTCTCCATGATCAAAAGATATCTCTTTATGGATTCATCAGAGCTGTCAAAGGTACAGCAGAAATTATCAGACCTGAATGCAGACGGCAAAGTTGATGAAAATGACCTTAATCTTTTGAAGGAGATCATTTCAGTAACAATAAGGAACTGTCCTGCAGATACAAACAAAGACGGATTTGTAAATGAAAATAACAGTATTAAGTATTCAGGTTATTATTACGATGCTTAAGACCGGACTTTATTATCTGAATTCAAGGTTCTACGATCCTGAAACTGCAAGATTTATGCAGGAGGACAGTTATGACGGAGATGTTTATGATCCGTTAAGTCTAAATCTGTATACGTACTGTTCAAACAATCCGATATCTTATTGCGACCCTTCAGGACATTTCAGTATAAAGAGTGCTGTAAATAAGGTAAAAAGTGCGGTAAAGTCAACTGCAAAAGCAGTAAAGACAGCAGCAACAGCAGTAAAGGAAGTTGTAAAGGAAACTGCGAAGACTGTATAGAGCACTGTTGAAGTTCTTAAACCAACTGTTTCAACGGCAGCAAAATCCGTTAGTAAATCAGCAGCTTCAAGTGCAAAATCTATAAGTGAATCTGTATCGAATGCGGTGACAGCAGTAGGTAACGCAGTCACAAAAGCTGTAACAACTGTAACTGAAGCCGTAGAAGATTCTAAAACAGATTTTTGGGAAAACTGGCAGGTCGGAATCGATTCGATGCATAATGACGG
>JAZQPR010000044.1:0-12223 GCA_045628605.1 Oscillospiraceae bacterium | reverse complement strand
CATCACACAATCTTTCTAACGCTTGATACTCATTGATGCCGTTTCTTCTGCATGTTTCAATGTAAGTACGAATAAGCGCATAATAATTAGCTGTTTTTGAAGATGCGAACTGACCTGACACCTTCATTTTCGTTTTTACTCCTCGTAATGATCTTTCAGAGAGATTGTTTGTTGTTGGCAGTTTAAAATCATATATAAGCTCTCTATTAATTCTCACTTGCTTATCTTACAAAATAAATCAGATCAGGGTTTAAATAACTATCTTTATCTAACCCATATAAATCAAATCTGCACAGTCAAATTAAACTGACTGTGCAGACTATTATTACTTATTATTTTCAAACATATCCATAACACTTAAATCCTTACACACATACTGTTTAAGATATGCAAGATCTGCTATGTCTACTTCTCCGTTTGCGTCAATATCAGCGATTGCTGTCTGTTGTTCGTTTAATGTGTTTTTTGAAAGCAAAGCAACTGACAGCATTGACAAGTCTGTAAGATCTGTGCTGCCGCTTAAATTAATATCTCCGCATGGGATTTCGGACGCTTTAGGTTTATAGTATTCCTTTATTTCTTCTGCCGGTCTTTCGTTAATTATTTCATAGTTTAATCCAAGGCCTTTAATCTCTTCCATAGCAGGAGATCCGGAATAGATTTTCATTACAAAATCTGAAGATACTAAATAAGTATCTCTATCCTGACTATCGTATGCGCCAAAGCCGGAATAAGAACACTCCTTTATACTTCCGGGAATTGTAACGCTCTTTACCTTTGGGCAGTTATAAAAAGCACAATTACCTATCTTCTCAATTCCTTCTGAAAAAACTACACTTTCAAGATTATAATTATTTCTGAATGCTGACTGCATTATTGTTTTAAGGCCGGATGGAAAAATGATACTCTTCAAATTACAGTTCATGAACGCAGACCCGTTTATTGTTTCAAGGCCTTCCGGAAAATTAATTTCATCAAGTGATGTACATAAGTTAAATGCGAGATTATCAATAGTTTTTATGCTTTCAGGAAGTACAACCTTTTTGAGTGATGTACATTCTCTAAAAGCTGAATTTTCAATTACCTCCACACCATCAGGTATTTCAATTTCTGTAATAGTACTGCAGTTTGAAAAAGTACTCATACATATTGTTTTAAGTGAACCTGGAAGTTTTTTGATATTCAATTTTTCACATCCGTCAAATGCATATCTGTCAATCTTACAAATACTGTCAGGCAATGTAATGCTGTTAAGATTATTACAAAACATAAACGCACCAAGCCCAATTTCCGACAACGTATCGGGAAGTTCAACAGTTTTTACAATTTCATTTCCATCAAAAACGTATTCTCCGATTCCTGTTACCGGAACGCCCTCAACTTCAGACGGAATAACAATCTTTTCTCTGTCTGAGTTGTTTTTTATGACACATGCATGATCTGCAAAAATATTATATACTATATCATCAACAGTCTGTATTTTTAAAGCATCATAATCTTTTATACTTACTACTTTCAGCCAGTCAGCAAGATATGCTATAAAACTCTCTGAATCAGTCAGCGTATCCACTCTCTGATGATCAAGGTTATATATATTATCATAGAATTCTTCAGTCAGATACTCCGGTTTTATGTCACTGTGTGTAATATAGTATCTTGCAAGAACCGCAATTATTCCTTTATTGTAGTAATAGAAATCTTCTTTTTTCTCAAAGAAAGGCTTGCATTTTGCCAGCATACGGGCTCTTGTTTCAGACGGGATACCTGTTGGAACAGAAAGTTCATAGTTTAGATTCTCTGCTTCGAGTAAATTTTTATATTCCTGATAGATCCAGAAATCATACAGATCCTTAAGATCCTCCGTTCCATCCATATTTATATCCGGATCAAATTTTCCCGATGTAATATCTTCACATAACTTTTTATATTTTGGAGCTGAATATTTCATCGAAAACTCATATGTACTACTTCTGTCAAGCATCTTCAACAGATCACAGAATTCATTTTTCACTTTTTCCGAACCGTACAGACTATTTTCAAATTCATCATACTGAGAGTTGGTTTTTAAGGCTTTATATTCTTCATAACAGTTATATATACCATATCCGTCAAGCAGATATATATCCTGTACATCTGTTTTACCATCACTGTTTACATCGGCATTTATTCTGACCTTATTTATTTTTTCCTCAGATAGTGACTCTTTTTCATTTATATACAGATACAGATCATATAAATCTGACCTGTCAAATCTTCCGTCAGCATTAAAATCATATTTTTCTGTATTTTCACTTATTGAAATAAGTGCTGCCTCATCACTTGTATAATTATCATCAGCGTTTGCAAATGACAGTATTCCTCCCGGATTTGCTGCTGCAAGTGCTGTAAGAAATGCTATCGCTTTTTTGTACTGTATTTTCATATCAATTTCCTCCTTTATTTCCGGTTCCGTATCTGTTAGTACAGGATTCGGTATTGTTTCATCCGGAAATTTTTCTTTTTTTCCTTCTGATATTGCTGTATCAATTGATTTACCGGTATTTACATAAGATTCTGTTTTTTTCACAGGAATCTCAGTTACACAATTCTCAGGAGTAACGTCTGAATCAGCATTTTGCACGATACTTTCCCTGTTTTCTGTTTTGGCTGTTTCAGATGTAGAAATATATGAATCGGATTTTATTGAATTGTCGGATGATGTAGTTTCGGTGAATGATGAAACTGTTGTTTCTTCTGCGACAGGATTATTGTCAATAAGATAATTTGATTTTTCATGTTTTATATTTTTCAGATGAACAATTCCGAAACATATTGCAAATACTGCAGCTGCAGCCGGCAATACTTTTATACAGATATATTTTTTCCTGTGCTTTATATAAAACAGATCTTTATTGTTATAAATATTGTTTTCGGGATATTCGGCCTTTTCTACAAGCTCCATATCAATAAGATCCATACTATCAAGCAAATCTTTTCCGTTCATATATCATACCCCTCCTTTTCAAGATATTTTTTTAGTTCTTCTCTTGTTCTGTGAAGAATAACCTTTACCTTACTCTGTGAGATCCTGTACCCTTCTGAAATTGTTTTTACAGAATCCATATACCAATAACGCCGTATAAATATATTTCTTTTCTCCGGACTCAGACTGCATAGAAACGAATTCAAAAGATCATGGAGATGCGATTCCAGAAACAGCTCTTCTGTACTGCATTTATCAGGGATTGTCTGTTCAAGCTCCATACTGAGTTCCTCAACTGTAGCTTTTCTTTTGTCTCTGTTCCTTGCTTTGCAGAAATCAAGAGCTATATGCCGTAATATTCTTGCAAGATATGGATATAAATATTCAAATGGTGTGTTTGGAGGAATGGAATACCACGTCTTCAGATACGTGTCACTCTCGCATTCTTCTGCTGCATTAATATCTTCTGTTAATCCAAAGGAAAGTATATTTAGTTTTCTGCCGTATTTTTCTTTGGTTACAGAAATTGCACTTTCATCACGTGAAATGAAAAGATTTACAATTTCTCTGTCTTCCAGCACAATCACCCTCTTTTCTTATATTTTAAGGCCTTCAATATAATAAGCGACAAACTGAAGCTGAAGGTTACATATTTTTTTAAAAAATTTTTTATACTAAAATTTAAAATTCAAAAATATAACGACGAAAAGAATACTCTCTACGTCGTTATATCTGTCTGTATAGTTATATATCAAGTTCAAAAGAAAGCTGACAATCTTCCTCGTTTTTTAAAAGGTCCGGCAAAACCACATCTTCAAGACGAAAATTTATATTTGCTTTGTCAGCCTGTGAATGCTGAAACTCTCGCCTTATCCTGTAACATCTGCCGTCTTTTACAAAATTTGCTCCTGTCTGATGAAATCTGAAAGGAACATTTTTTTCTATACATTGCTGCCTGATATCAAGTATCCAGTCATAGCAGCACGGTCTTGCGTTAAATCCTGATTCACCTCCGACGGATACTTCGTCAATAGTATCGTCAAGATATTTTGCTATATTGATGCCTTCAAGCAAAGGGGCTGCAATGATCGACTTGTATTTTACCGGCAGCTTTTTAAAAATTGGCAGTCTGTAGTCTGCTCTGTCCTGATTTTCAACTGTACAGCCAATAAGCACATTTTCATACCCGTCTCCCCAGTCATCCGGCAAGAGGCTTTCAAGACGGTCAATTCGTTTTGTAAAAAAATAAAACCAGCAGTCACTGCGTTTCTTTATCATCCTCCAGCATTCAGTTCGCCATTCATCGGCATCCTTAAGAAGAAAATCTGATGTAAAACATGTATAGACAAACGAACCTGAAGGTACTTTGTAACTCCCGTCACGTTTAAGCTTTACAGGCAGATCGAAAGTTGAGGTTTTTCTGCATCTGCTGCTTGCAACAGGGTTTTTGTACATTTCATCCTGACGATAAACATAGCAGTATTTGCACCCGGGACTTATTTTTGTACATCCATGCCACGGATTCCATGTAATTCCTTTATAATCATTTTCCATACTGTGTCATCCTTACAACTTTTTTGTCTGAATTCAAAGTTCTGTTTTACTATATTGATTATACCACACACGGACGCATTATTCAATTAAGGTTAGTATTTACATTTGAAACAATGAAAGAGCATATCTCATACTTCTTTCATATATACGTCTTAACACAATCACCAAGATGCAAGGCTATTCCAACCAGCGTGCACATCTTGCTAAGATGTTGACTACATTGACCTGTGGTCTGTTGCAAAGTCTGCCTTGACCGGTAGCCCGGTGGGTTCGACCCCCACACGCCGCACCAAACAAGGGGCATCTCCGGAGAGGAGTATGCCTCATTTTTATCTCGCTTTCCCGGTCTGCAAAGGTTGACGAATTCACTTGCTGCTTAAGTGATTCAACAGGAATATTCGGAATATAAAATTATAGCCGTCAGTCCTTGATTTTATCAGGATCTGACGGCCATTTTTATACTTCAAACCGTGTAGTATCACAATATCCGGTTCATAAATTTACATTTTATCCGAGCATTCTGATTATCAGAATAATAAGCACAGCAACTCCGATACTCATAACCAGAAAAGAAATATACAGCCTGTACATCTCAGCATAGTTTATCTTCTGCTTTTTAGCGTGATTTTCCGTTCTTTGCGATTCTGCACTGTCAGAAGAACTCTCACCTGTTTTATCTTTGCTTTCAGAAATATCAGACTCTGCAGAATAAGAATCATCTGAATCAATATCTGAAACCGTATTGTTTCTTTGTTTATCACTGCTGTCAGCTTTATTGTCAATAATATCCATAATAATTCTCACCTGCTTATCATTTCTGAAAATCATCACTTTTTAAGCTGTATCAGCAATTATCACTTAGCAGGGAAAATCTGAACACTGCCGTCTGTAAGCAGTTCATTTCCCTCACCTATGCTGACATTTTTCCACTCATCGCTCGTACCTGCATAACGTATCTCGGTCAGTGAATCACAGAATTTCAGTGCCTGTTCATCAATATTTTTGATACTCTCCGGCAGACCGATCAATTTCAGATTTGGACACAAGTATAAACCAAGTTCACCGATTTCCTTAAGACCTTCTCCTATATGAAGTTCAGTTATATTTACAGCCCGACTCATTGCATAAGTACCTATTCTCTCTGTACCGTCCAAAACAGTATATTCCGTTCTGTCTGACGCTATAGGATAGCAGAGCAGTAATTTGCCGTCCTTTGAATACAGCACGCCGTCTTCAGATTTATAGCTGCTGTTATCAGCATCGACATCAATATATGACAAAGCATAATTCCAGAAAACAGAGCCTTCCTCAATTGAGGATACCGATTTCGGAATAACGATTTTTTCAAGGTGATTTGTAACTTCTATGGCATCCTCTTTGATAGTTTTTACGGTATCAGGTATTTCAAAGACTGTATCCTGCTTATTTGGCGGATAGTTAATAAGCGTTGTTATGTCCTTGTCGTAAAACACACCTTCAACAGATGTATAAGCAGGGTTATTTTCATCAACATTAAAAGCGGATACATACGTATTTGCAAATGCGCAGTCACCGATAACTGAAAGTGATGCAGGAATAGAAACTGTATTTTCTTTAAAAGCTGAATAAAAAGCAGAATCACCGATATAAATCATGCCTTCCGGGAAGACAAAACCGCTCTCGCTGTGAAGCAGCGCATTAAGAAAAGCGCTGTCACCTGCATATTTAAGTGTTGAAGGAAAATTTACCGTCCTCAGCGAACAGCAGTCTGAGAATGCAGCATAACCTATATATTCTACAGCCGCACCGAGCTTAACCTCTGTTATTTCTGAAAACCACATGAACGCAGCGTCTCCGACAGATGTAACCTCATCACCGATAACCACTTTCTCTGCTTCGTCACAGTATTTGTACCATTCCGGTTCATCTTGATATGTTTTCATAGGACCTTTACCTGATATGACAATGGTTTTTGACGCAGTATCATATTCCCATTTCAGTTCATCTTCAGTAAGTCCTGAGTATTTTTGCTCAAGTTCGGCTATTTCATCATTTTTCCCAGTATCTTTGTTTTTTTGCTCCGGCTCTGTTTTTTCGTCAGATGAAATGACTTCTTCACTTGTTTTCTTCTCAGCGGTATTTTCAGCTGTGGTGACTTCTGAGGATGTTACTGAAGTTTCGGAACTGTTGCCGTCTGAACATGATGTCATCGCTGCGGCAGCCAAAAAGCAGCACAGAACAGCTATAATATTTTTAAAATAATTTTTTCTTTTATTCATTACCATCTCTCCTTTTTCCGGAACAGATTTTTCAAAAATCGCACACGTTTTTTTATCAGAACAAACTGTTTTTCAGTCTGCTTCAGACAAAATTATACAATATAAATAATTATCGTCAAAAGATAAAAAAATTCTATCCTATCAGGCTCTGTACAACAATAATACCCCGATATTTTCTGTAAAAATCTGATACAGAATATCGAGGTATTATTATACTTCACTTGAATTTCAAAGCTATGTGTTGTTCAAAGTACTGCTTTTAATAAACAGAAACAGTGGATATACTCTGTGTTGTTCAAAGCTCTGCGTTGTTATAATTTCAATAATATTACAGGACGAACCCCATAAGGATAGTTGGCAGCATGAGAGTCTATAGTTCCGTCTCCGCGGATATTCCATGCACGGTTGCCACAATCGGGATATGCAGAACGAAGCCACCAGTAAGCACCGGTATTTCTCTCCTGCCTTGTCATCATATTTTCTGCTTCTTCCTTACTCAAAAGTGAAACTTTGTCTGAATCATTTTCCATTATGCAGTTCTTTTCGGAAATATCAAACACATTTTCATAAAAGTCCTCATTTAACCACTTTCTTAATGTGCTTTGCTGCCAGTTGTTTGTGTAATCCGGGTTCTCATCAAATTTCATATCGCACAAAACTTTTTCACAAAGAAGAAATACGCTGTTATTCTCCTTTTTCAATACTTTCCATTTCAGTGGTCTTCCTTCAAATGAGCCAAGTACGATCTCTGATCCAATATAATTATTGACTGAAAGTGATGCTGTCCACGACTGCAGTGACATAAGATAATTGTTGATCTTATTTATCTGATTCTGCAAAGAATCAATTTGTTTAAACAGCTCCTCTTCATCAGCCATTATTTTTTCACACTTCGATCTAAGCTCTGTATTTTCAGCCTGAAGTCTTTCGTTTTGCGCTCCAAGCTCATCAACGTCCTCTTCTCCTGCAAATCCGTTTCCATTAAAATGAGTAATGAATCTGAAATCATCAATGCTTAAAGTTACTTCGGCAGCATCACTTTTTTCAACTGTAACATTAAAATTTTCATCGACAGGTACTTTATAGATGTTATCAAATACATTTACAGAAATCTCTGTATTTTTCTTTAGCATTCCTTTATTAAGAAGGATCATCGGCAAAACATCTTCGATCCTCTGAAGGCTGATATTTTCAACTCCTGAAAAGAAACCTGAGATTGTGTTGATATGATCTTTATCCGCATCAAAACTTATTATTCTGACAAGTGCATTGCATTCGTTCAGATTGTCGACATTAAAATAATCCAGCAGATTGTCATAAAAGCCGCTCAGATCATTTACAGAATGAACAGCATTTCCGCTCATGCTGATTCCTGTCATGCCGCTGCCTGTCAGACTGTACGCAGCAATTTTTTCCTTGTCTATAAAAACATATATTTCGTATTGCATATTTTACGCTCCTTGTATTTTACCTACAGACTGCATTGCTTTTTTCAGTGCCTCCCTGTCGCTCAGTGAAGGATCAAGCTTCTTTTCTATATTTGCAAGTGATGTAACTCCGTCACTGAATTTATCAAGGTCTTTTTCTTTATTTGTAATAACGCCAACGATATTGTTGTATTTTTCTATTCCTTCATTTTTTAATACATCCAGAATAGCTGAAGCCCTTGCTGTTGAAAGCTTTGCAGCATTTACAACAACAGGAGTCAGATCTATTCCGGGGTATTTTTCCATCAGCAGCCCTGCCGATATTTCAACTGCTTTAAGATTTCTGTCAGATTCTGAAACAGACAATGATCTTTCAGAATTTAATTCAAATGCTTCAATCTCAGCGACCCAGTCACTGTAGCTGTCAAAGTTTTCCGGTCTTAGTCCTGCCTCTTCCGCCTGTATCCCTCTGTCGCCAAGCTCATCCGGATTTATTTTGCTGTTTATCAAACCGAAAACTTTACATACACCAACCACTTTATCTGAAATATCTTTTATATTTTCAATTGACATTCCAACAACTCCGACAGCACCTGCAATTTTACATGCTGCAGATACAATGGCTGAAATTCCCAATCCTGTCAGTCCTAATATTCCCATATCAAAATCCTCCAAAATATTTGATATCATCCGCTTCCAGCATATCAACTGAAAAGCCGTCATCCGAATAAGTATTTGCAAAGAAAATTGTCAGAACATTTTTTCTTGTATCATCAGGATCGCTTATCTGAGCTTTGACCATAGCTTTTTCGATCAATTCCCTCCAGATGATTTCTTTCGGCATATCTGAACAGCTGCATATTTCATCCACATGTGCAAGAACAGATCTTCTTTCATCCTCATGATCGTTCATACAGCGCAGATTTTGTAGTATTTTCATAAACTCAGGCAAATACTCACGAACAGCCAGATCATTATAGCAGCATCCGAAATCTGTTTTGCGCTTTATGTCAAAACGATTTTTTACAACAGAATTCTGAACTTCTTCTTCGTTTGTGTTGGTCACTGCATCTATTCTAACATGAACAGGCTTTGATGTATTTTCGGTAAATACTACAGCTTCACCAACTTTAAGTGATGACAGATACTCCTTCTGCTTGTCGTTCATAAGCATAGTATCTCCGACAACTTCCTTGTCATCTCTTGCCAGCAGCTTGTGAATTATTTTGGTATTTGTGTTTTTCAGGACTTCAGGTGCAAGTTTATTTGGGATCTGATCCACTATTACCAGTCCTTCGCCGTATTTTCTTACTTCTGCAAGCAGATCTGAAAATGTTTCAACAGCAGCCGTTCTTGCTCCGCTGTCTGAATAATCCGGTTTTTTCAGCAGTCTGTGTGCCTCTTCAACAAGAGTAAGATGTTTGAATCCGCTGTTTTCCATATGTTCTTTTCTTATTACAGCTGACACTCTTGACAGTATCAGACCCATTATCAGCGATTTATCCTCAGGAGATTTCAAGTCTTCCATTTCAAATACCACATTGTTGTTAACGATATAATGGAAATCTACTGACTTTCTGCAATTAAGCATACAGCCCTTTGAACCGACAGTCAGATTTGACAGTCTACTTACAAGAGATCCGATATACTCTGACTGAAGCCGGTCGCCAAATCCTTTTCCTTCCGTTACAGTCTTCAGATTTTCAAGCAGTTCTGAAAGGATCGGCATTGAATCAGGATTTTTCCAGGCATTTTCACCGTATTTATCGTTTTGATTTGTTATAATATTCCAGCCTTTATCTTCATAGCATTTGTACATTGCCTCCTCAAGGATCTGAGGCATGGAAGCTTCCATAGGAAATGCTGAAGTAAATGTTGCCTTTAACATATCGATATGTGATGAGATTATCTCATCCTCGATCAGTTCAAACGGATTCAGTCTGAACGGTGCAACTGATTCATTTCCGAACGTAAATACTACCAGATCGTGATATTTGTTTATAAGTATACGGTATTCGGTTTTTGCAGGTTCGATTATCATAAACTGAATTCCTGCTTTGTTTACTTCATCAAGTATCTTATGACAAGTAGTAGTTTTACCGCTTCCTGTTACTCCGGCAACGAACGTATGTTTGGATAACAGCTTCTGACTGATAAACAAAGGAATGTCATTCAGCACTCTTCCCTTCTGGATCATGTTTCCAAGACAGATATTTCCGCTATCCTCCGTAATATTTTCATTCAGTCCGAAATTCACACCTGTGTCAAGCTGAATTCCCGGTACCTCTGTCTGAGGCAATCCTGCAAATAATGAAACTTCACCCGCAGTCAGCAGCGTTGACAGATAAACATTGTCATTTTCGACCGGTCTGCTGTGAAGCAGTGCTGCTACGGTATCAGTGTCGCTGTCTGATTCGGCATGATTCTGGTATGTGTTTAAAATATTGTATTCTTTGATCACATCAGTATGAAGTTCATGACTGGTCAAAGGACTGAATGTGGATCCGTCACCCTGGAACAATGACATAAGGCAGCTTTTAAGTCTGTTTGCATTTGCAGGAGTGTCTGACATGTAATACACAGAAGTGGAGTACAGACCCTTTGACATACCTACTGACAGCCTTTTAAGCAGTTCTTCATCTATATATTTCATTATTTCTGCTGCCTTTTTATTTGTAAGCTCAAAAGAAAATGATGATGATGTTCCGCTGTTTAATGCCACACTGCTGCTTTCTCCCTGTGTATGTGAAGCGGATATGCTTTCATTCGTTCCGTCCGAATGAGAATCAGATCCGGATTTTGTCAGTCCTGATACATTTGACTCTGATGAGCTTCTGCTGTTTGAATTTGAAGAAGTTGTCTGATGAGGATCAAAACTAAAAAATCCGTCATCATTTGTTGAATTTGAAAGACTTCTTGTGCTCGTTGAACTGTTGGTAACCGAAAAACTTCTGCTGTATGATCCGCCATGAGTATCAGAAGAACTGTGACCTATACTTTCACCTTTTGTTTCAGATGAATTGCTTCCCTCGGAAAAAGTTGTACCGGAATTTTTTGATGCCTGCATGGAGAGCTTCGAAACAGCAGCCAGCTTATTATACAGTCTGTATATTTCATCCTGTATATTCCGTATTTTTGCTTTTGGAACCGGTTCACAGACTACAGCAAGGCGCCACTCCAGTCCAAGCATACTGTTTATGAGCCTGTCTATTCCCTGAAAATCTCCGCCGTCAGTACGGGAACTTTCATTCATTGAAGGGATTCCCAGGATCATTCCTGCAGAATTGTATTTTTTGGACTGTTCGATCACAGTTTCTGTTAAGTTGTTTCCCCTTAGTCTGGTCAATTTACTTCCGTTAAAGTTTCCTTCAAATATATTCTGGACCATTTTCCCATAGTCAGCAGTGCTAAGGCTGCTGTTGAGTGAGTGCTCATTTTTTACAACACCGACACAAAGTTCAACACCATTTGTTTTCCCGGTAAGTATATATACCAGATTAAACGCTTCATTATCAAGAGATCTGAGAACATTTTCAAAAGCCTCGCGTCTCGGATATTCACTGTCATGAAGCAGCTGATCTATTCTGAAAAATGACATGTCGAAGAGCTTAAGCTCCTTATCAGGCGGATAGGCAGGTGGATTTACTGCTGCTATCTCTCCGCTGATATTAAAACTCAGCAGCTCCGAAATAAATCTGTCATTTGTATTTAATTCCAACATTTCTTCCATATTCTGTTCCTCTTTGTTTCCCCGGCTTTATCCCGAACGAAGCTGATGCTTCAGATTCATACATAAAGCCCGCATATTTTTCTTTCTATATTCAGGTATTTTAATTATATCATATTTTCGATATTATGAAAATATCAATTTGAAAATCTTTGTTACTATTCACGGCCAAATAATGGAATAATAAAATGAAATACTAAGAGCGACAAACATCGAAATTCTGATGTTTGTCTCTCTTTTTGACTATGTATAATAATAAGTACCAAGTATAGAAAGGGAGTTTAAAAATGTCAAT
>JAZQPR010000043.1:0-15696 GCA_045628605.1 Oscillospiraceae bacterium | reverse complement strand
GCAGGCGGATTCCATGACGCAGGTGACCATGTTGAGTTCGGTATGCCTGAAAACTATGCAGCTGCTACTCTCGGATGGGGTTATTATGAATTCCGTGATGCATATGTAAAAACAGGTCAGGATGACCATATCGAAGAGATAGTAAGATGCTTCAACGATTACCTTATGAAATGTACATTCCGTGACAAGAACGGCGAAGTCGTTGCTCACTGCTACCAGGTCGGCGACGGTGACATTGACCATGCGATCTGGGAAGCTCCTGAAGTTGACTCAATGGCAAGACCTGCATTTTTCCTTACAGCTGACAAGCCGCAGACAGACTACGTTGTTTCTGCTGCTGCTTCACTTGCTATAAACTATCTTAACTTTAAAGACACAGATCCTGAATATGCTGAAAAATCACTTGATTATGCAATTGCTCTGTGGGATTTTGCAAATGCAAACAAACTTGAGGTTTCTGATAACGGTGACGGTCCGAAACAGTACTATAAATCAAACAAATGGGAAGATGATTACTGCTGGGCTGCTTCATGGCTTTACGAATGTACAGGCGACAGCACATATATGGAAATGGCTGCACCTTACTATGACTATTATGCTCCTTCAGGCTGGTGCTACTGCTGGAACGACGTATGGAGCGGTGCCGGACTCAGATGGGCAGTTATAAATGAAACACATCCTGAACTTGACCTTATAAATGTTATCAGAAAAGCTCAGGGCAAAAACCAGTATGTGTTTGACAACATCTGGGAAGAAGTTGAAAAATGCATGCCTACATGGCAGGCACTTGAAACTCCGGGAGGATATGCATTCCTTCAGATCTGGGGTTCTGCAAGATACAACACAGCAATGCAGCTGATAGCACTCCTTCTTGACAAATATCACAACGACGGAAAACCGGGCGCAAACAGTGAATGGGCTCAGAAGCAGATGCATTATATCATGGGCGACAACCCAATGAACAGATGCTATATCGTAGGATATAACGACAGCTCAGTAAAATATCCTCACCACCGTGCAGCTTCAGGACTTCTTGAAGCAGAAGATCCGCGTGAACACAGACACATCCTCTGGGGTGCTCTTGCAGGCGGTCCCGGTGAAAATGACTCACATACTGACGTTACTTCAGACTGGGTTGGAAACGAAGTTACTATCGACTACAACGCAGCTTTCGTTGGTGCCTGTGCAGGTCTTTATGAATATTTCGGAACAGATGACATGGCACCTACACCAAACTTCCCGCCTGAAGATGAAAAGAGAGGCGGAGATGATGCAAACGGAGGTTCTTCATCAAACGGCTACTGGGTTGAAGCATGCGGTATCGATGATATAAATGCTGACGGCGCAGGCGTTACAAAGGTTTCCTTCAAGGTTTGTTCAGGTGCTACAAAGCCTTCAACAAAGATCACAGTTCGTTACTTCTTCAATATAAAGGAAATTTCAGGCGGTATCGATGCAGTAAATACAGCCAAGGAGCTTTACGATCAGTCATCAGCTGAAGTTGAAGATGCAGACGGAATCATGTCAGGTCCGTTCAAATATGACAAGCTCGCTGATACATATTATGTAGACGTTGACTGGGACGGATATGCAATTGCAAATTCAGGTAAAAAATATCAGTTCATCCTTGGTCTTTACTACGGCGACAAGTGGGATCCGTCAAATGACTGGAGCTATAACGGTCTTAAGATCTATGACAAAGACGATGCATTTTTCGGAAACGGAAATGAAGAAGAAAACCCGAACATCTGTGTTTATGATGACGGTGTTCTCGTAGGCGGTACAGAACCTGACGGTACAGTTCCGGATACAGCAAAAAAAGACGAACCGAAAACTACAACAGCTACATCAGTTACAACTGAAAAAACTGTAACAACACAGAAATCTGATAGCAGTGATGCCGGCAGTTCTTCTGTTTCAACATTTGTATACGGTGACCTTAACGGTGACGGTATTGCAGATCTTACTGACCTTACAAAGATGAGTATTTATCTTATGACAAAGAGCATTCCTGACAGTTTACGCAAGGCTGCAGACGTTGACGGCAGCGGCGAATTTGATATTGCTGATCTTCCGTACTTCAAGCAGTATGTCAGCAAGGACAGTTCAGTTAAGGTTTTGGGACCTCGCAAATAATTAAATAAATATTCAGCTAATTTCAAAAAAGATTTTTTTTAATAAACAGTAAAAACAGCACATTATACGTATTTTTACGTAATGATGTGCTGTTTGTTTTTTGCTTTTTTATTTCAGTTTTAAAATAAAAAATAAATGATCGGTGATATTGCAGTTGGCTTTTTCTTGACAAATATTTTTATGTTGGAGTATAATATAAATATTGTGTTTTCACAGTATATGATAAGAAATATCAAAGAAGAAATGCTTGCAGCTATGATAAGGAGAAAAGTGAGAAATGAATAAAAAAAATAAACAGTACCCAAAAAAAGACCAGAATCAGATCAGGCAAACCATAAAAATAGAAGCATATGCCCGTGGTTTCTTCTCTATACTGATAGGTTTGTTTTTTCTTGTTCTGGGAATCGGAGATTTCAGAGATTCATTTAATGCAGGCTTTTTTATGTTTACAGCAATACTCTGTCTTGTTTTCGTCGTGGCAGGAATATTGTTTTTAAGAAAGCCGGAAAAAATGGATCAGAGAGAATATGATCTTAGTGATCCTGAAAACAAAAAAAATCAGACAGATGAACTTATCCGGCAGAAAAGGAGAGAAAAGTATCTTAAATATTCAAAAAAATATAAAAATCTGCAATATTTGTTTTTTGCCAAACATGCATGGACGTGGACGCAGGTTTTAATAATCATGGCTTTTGTTTCACTTTTTGCTTTGATTTTTATTTCTGCTTTGGAAATTAAGTTCTTATATATAGTTTACATTCTGGCAGCAGCGCTTGTTTTATGGTGCTTTTACATAAATTACAATAAAAAGAGCCGTGATATGCTGTTTGCTCAGTACAAATCCTTCGGACTTGAAAAGAAAGAAGCGAAAGCGGACTTTGAAGAGAGTAAATTCTATACGATCTCAACGGAGTTTGTTTACGTAAGCAGCAGATTTATCTATGATTCCCAAAGCGGACTGCTGCTTCCTGTTTCTGATATAGTACTTGTTTTCCCCGGATTTGACAGACAGGTGACTCAAAAAATCGTTTCAAAGGTTGAAGTGGCACATTATCTGGTCATTTGCTTTGAAAACGGAAAAATACATAAACTGATGTGTCCTGAGGAGATCGGTCCTGTTCTGGAGGAAGATATCGTAAATGCCGGAAATGCAGTTACAACAGGGTATTCTTATGAGCTTTTCAGTCAGTATATGCTGGCTCCGAATAAATTCAGATCAGAACCCAAACTTCTTGAACATGTAACACAGATGCCGGTCGGACCGGATATACTTAACAACAAGGAAGCTTATGAAGAAAGAAAAGTAAATGAGTACTCAAAAGCTCAGAATCCACAGGGAAATAATTCTCCGGAGACGATCAGTGCAGCCTCCTGTATCAAAAACTTATTTGAAGAAGAACAGCTGCTCGATGAAAAACTTGCCTGCAGGCAGGCACCGCAGGAATATCGTGACAGATACAAAACTTTTAAAAAATCAATGGAAAAAAGTTATAAGATCCAGTCGATTCTGTTTGGATTGAGCGGAGCAATTATAGTTTTTCTGTGGTTAGTATTATGTATTTTGGACTGTTCGAAAACAGTTTCAACTATAATGCTTATTCTTCTGGCTGTTGATATTATTTTCAAGTTCTTTACAGTAAAACTTCATTTAAATATAGCATTATTGCCCTCATTCAGTATATATGCAAAGAAAGAAGTAAAGCTTTCTCTCGAAGGAAAAAGTTTAATGGAATTACCTGAAGTTCATGACAAAATGGAATTGATATATCCAAATAATATGCTCGAAAAAGACCTGTGGCAATGCAATAATATTATTATTGACAGATATTATGACGCTGAAAATCTGTATCTGGTGGATCTTCTGAGAACCATGAAAATCCCTTTTAGCAGCATCAGGGAGATATCGCCGGAACCGGTCAGAGGCAGGATAAAATATCAATATCGTGATATAGAAAATGAAAAAGATGCAGTTCCTGTTTTCTTAAAACCGGACAACGTTCCTGTTTTATTCTACAATGTAAAAGTTCTTATCGACAGTGAGATCTATGCCATGTGCATCCCTGAATCCGAACTCGATACGTTCTGCAGAATAACTAACGTTCCAAACCCGAAAAATGGATCCGATCTGAATAATATTATGAACGAAATCAAATAAACACCGGTATTAAACAATTAAAAGCTCTGCTTGTTGAAAGCAGAGCTTTTTTAGATTATATAGTTTTTTTATTTTCCGGATGCTTCAAGTACAGATTTGAGTATTTCACTTAAGAGAGTGTCGGGGATTTCTTTTGGATCGATGTCCCCGGATGAGGAATCATGGAAGGAGAGGGTCTGAATTTCAAATGCTGTTCCCGGATCAATGGAAAAATCAACAGCGCAGAAACCGGATGTTAAAAGTTCAGATTTTATTGTCTGTCCGTTTGCCTGTTTCTGATTTCCATAATAAGTGACAGTCTGCTCAAAATCATAGACAAATGCACCGTCTCCTGCGCATCCCTTTGTCCATCCTCTTGATTCCATGGCACTGCAGAAATATAAAGGGTTAAGCTCCGGAGACTTTTCAAAAACGGTTATCTCGCTGCTGTCTGAAGAAAAATCAGAGAGTTTGCAGATTCTTCTTTCAAGCTGCGGGAACGGCTGTGTGATCTCATAATCCTTCAGCTGTTCCTTCCATGCGTTTATCTCATCCTGTGTAAGCTCAAGAGGGTGGATGATACCGATAAGAGAGTCCTCTGAAAGTCTGACGGATTCATCGTCTGAATTTGTAAAAGAGCCGTCATCAAGATATCTGAACGAGCTCACAAGCTTGCCGTTTTCGTACATTCCCCAGATAAGTCCCTCTGCAAAGCAGTGCATAACAGGATTTTTTAAAAACATTTCGTCAAAGCTCTGCTTTGTCCATACTCTTGATGTTAAGAGGCAGTTTTCCAGTCGCTTTTTCTGGGTTTTAACGATGCTTTTAATTGTATCGTTCATTTTTTTGTATTCGGCATATGCCTGTTTGGATAATATCTGATCATCATTTTCACCGGGCTTGGGGAAGGTTTTTAATTTTTTGCCGTTACAGATTATTACCGGTCTGAGATCTTTGCTGATATACACCTTGAACTGTCGAGTACCGTAGTCAAAGGTTCTGCTCATATCCTCACTGAAGTTAAGATCCGGAATGATTTTGTCCTCAAGCTCATCTCTGGAGAGCCCCATGAGTGCTGCGGCATTTCCAAGTGCCTCAAGTGATTTTCTTCTGACCATTTTGTTTCTGAATTTTTCGGAAGTTTCAACTAAAAAGCTCAGAGCTTCATTTGTCTCACAGAAGACAAGAGAGCGTGCAGTATCAGCAGCGAGACCGGATCTTGAAAACATAAATCCGGTGCCCCATTTTTTCATAAGAGCATCATATTCGGGGATTATCTGATTTCCGGCGCATGCTGCCCTGAAGCACAGGATCCATTTGTTTTTTGTATCTGCATCGTTGTTGAGCCATTTGTCAAAAACAACTTTTGAAAAATTGATCAGATCTTCCTTTTTAAATAAAGGAAAAAGAATGTCTGCATATGGATTTTTGCTGCCGAAATCCTCGGCATAGCAGTTCATAAGAGCTGTCAGGAGTTTTGTGTCAGCGGTGCTTCCGTCTTTCAGGCGGACTGACGGAACGATCCCTTCAAATGCAAATGATGATTTTTTCATTTTTGCTCCTTTGGTAAGGGATTTTACGATCTCATCGACATTTGTATCCTGCTTTGAATTGGCTTCCTTGCTTGAAATGCCGCAGAGCTTCTGTATTCTGTTCTTTATTTTTACGGATTTTTCTTTTTCGAAGGCTTCCTTTAAGGCTTCCTTATAGTATGAAGAGTTTGTCTTTTCAATTATGTCAAGTGCAAGCTCCCTGACTGATGATTTTTTATCGCAAAGGAATTTTTTTACTTCATCTGTTATGGAAGGATCTTTTGACAGTACTTCTGCAAGCTCGTCTCTTACCGGCTTGCTGCTGTCGTTTGCATATAAAAGAAGTGCGGATCTGTATTTTTGGATATCCTTTGACATGAGCATGATGAAAATGATTTTGAGATTTGTGTCAAGTTTTGAGATGTCAGTGCCGGCTATTCTGTCAAAATATTTTTCCAGAAAAGATGAAATAAGAGTAAAGTAATATTTTTTGAATTCTGAAGTAAAATTGTTTAAAGAGATTATTATATTTTCATCAGGAAGGTCTGCGTCAAAGAGATGATCAATTACAGATTTGTCTTTTATCCTGAGTGTTTCGAAAGAATAATGATATACTTCAGGAACATGATACTGAGTTATGATGACTGCAGTTCTTTTCGTAAGTTCATCCTCTCTGTTTAAAAAGAAGTCAGAATATTCTGGAAGATGGTATGCTTTGACCGCTTTTATGTCAATTGATGCAAGTTCTGAAAAAGTTATTTTTTCATGAAGATAATTTTTTACAGCTTCTTTTGCTTCAGCAGTTTCAAAATTTTCCGACAGATATTCGATGACCTTATCACGGATATTGGTTTTATACGAAATATTTTTTTCTGTCTCGTCCGGAAACATGGTGCTGTACAGCTTGTATGCCCTGTCTGCCTTTTCTGTGCTGTCTGTGTCAAAAATAACTTCCTTAAAGACTTCAGTGAAGTTTTTAAGCAGATATTCGCTTGCAGAATCCTTCAGAGTTTCCGAAGATCTGTTGTACGGATAGTCCAGATCCAGAACAAGATCGATAAATGAAGGAGTTATGACACCTTTTACACTAAACAGCTGCAGTTCGGCAGTACTTAATTTTTTTCGTGTATACGTTCTTATGATCCTGTATATTTTATCTTTTTCCCTGCAGATCGGTTCTGAATATTTTTCTGAAAGAGACTTGTCAAAGTATGATGCTGTACATACTGATGAAAGAAAATATACAGATGAAAGGTCGGCTTTTGCGGATGTGATCAGATCTGCAGCTTCCTTTGCTTTTGGTATATTGCTTTCGATAAGCATATCTGCAGCTATTCCTGCAAAAAAGACAGCGTTTGGTTCGTTTATATCTTTCGTTAAGATACATCCGTCAATACAGCTTTCAGGTTCCGATGAAGCAATTCCGGCAGCAGGATAATTAATGCCGCTGTTTATCAGAATGCATGAGGCTGCGGCACAGGCTGATGCATTTTCTTCATCGAGTGAAGCAAGTGCATTTTTTATTATATAAAACTTTTCAAGCAGTTTTTCTGAATAGCTTTTACCGGAGTCGGTTCTTATAAGTTTTTCTGAAAACATTAATGTGTAAAAGCTATACATTTTGTACATGAAGAGAATATATCTGTCACGCCATTCATCTGTCGGCGTTATTTTTTCCAATAAAGGGTTGATAAGGTTTGTCAGTATTCTATTATATATATCAAAGTGGGGATTTATCCTTTCGTCTCTTTTTATTTCATCAAGAATACTATAGTCTCTTGGAGATGATTCATCCATCCATTTTGTGAAGAGGTCTATGGTTTTTTCATTTAAAGTCAGGTTTTTTCTGAAAATTTCACAAAGGGAATTAATTGTTTCGTCTGTATAGATCATGGCTTTTGTCCGTCCTTTTTAATTTATATTTATGATATACGTTTTGCTGAAGATGAAGCTGATGAACAAATGATTATGAAAACAGCTGCAGTATTTGTATTGCCGCAGCTGAGTGTTTTTTATTTCTTTCTGAACAGTCCGAACAGACCGCCTTTTGTTTTTTCAGGCTTTTCAGGCTGTTCCGGCTGTGGTAACTGTGCTTTTATTTCATTTTGAAGCTGTATTACAACCTCAGAATCAAAATGATTGATAAGGTCTTTTTTCATTTTGTAGGTTATATCAAGTTTTTCTTTGTTGTCTTTCGTATTGTTTGCTGCTAAGTAAAGGATCTTTGCAGCGGTGTCAGCTATTTCTTTGATTTTAAATTCTTCGATCGTACTTTCCAGAAGATCATTTATTATCTTGTCAGCAAGTTTAATGCACGTTTTTGAACTTTTGGTGAGCTTGGCGATCTCATAAACTGACTGTGCATATGCAATTGCTGTATCTTTTATAAGTATTCCCGGATCTGATTCATCAAAGATATCCAGTATCATATCGGTAATACGTGCACGTTCCTTGACTTCAGTATATTTTGTACATGCCATAAGCAGAAGACTGACATATTTTGAGGTGTTTGAAGCATTGCGGTAGATCTGCTCACGGTTTTCAAGGATCTGTTCTCTGATATTTTCAGCAAGCTCTTCGATTTCTGAAGCTGAAATGGATTCAAGTGTTTCCGAAGAGGCAATGGCGTTTACATATTCTGTCGATATTTCAGAGGTATGATATTTTGGATTGTCGCTGTCAATAAGATACTTTTTGATAAGATCGGCAGCTTTCATGCATATCTGGTGGTCATCTGCGAAATGCGCTGCCACTGAAAGTGAGCGGGCATATGCAAGTGCTGTTTTTGATGACTGAAATTCTTCTGATTTTTCAAGTATGTCACTTTTGATAAGGGAAGCATATATCAGGGCCTTTTCGCTCGAATGACTCTGATAAGCCGCATTTGACATTGCCTTTGCATATGAATCAGCAGCCTCAGGTGCGTTTGTGGTATCCAGAATGTCTTTTAGTACTGAACATATCGAATTGTTTACTGTTGTGTCATCAGAAAGTCTGACAGCATAAGCAAGAAATTCAGCACGTCTGAGATTGTACTGCTTTTCTGTAATAAATCCGTCCTTTAAAGGAGTAAGAAAAGACAGAATAATATTTGAGTGGTCGTAGCTTTTTATACTTTTTACTGCCGTAATAAACTGAACTGCCAGCCAGTCAGCCTTTTCAGGATCGGTGCAGGCCCATTTTGAAATAACAGCAAATGTATTTATGATATTCTGAAAATCGTTCGGATCGTTGTGATCAAGCAGATCCTTTGCGACGATTATTATAAAATATCCGAAGTTTTCTTTGTTCTGGTTATAAAGGGCGGTAAGAAAGCTGAAAATATTGTCAGCTGTTTTCAGTTCAGTGATAAGAAAAGAGAAAAACAGTGACTGGTGATCGGCATTTGGTTCACATGGTTCAAATCTTCCTGTATAGGGAGAAGTATGTGAGATCCTGTTCATAAACTGATTTCTGTATTCCGGTTCTTCGATGGCTATAACAGTGTCAATGCATTTGTTTGTAAAATCATCCCTGCTGTTTTTTACATCAAATCCGCCGCATGCCATGGCGTAAACCATAAGATACAGTCCTGCCTCAAACTGTTCATCAGTAAGGTGATAAAGATCTTTCATGGATTCTTTACGTCTTGATATCTCCTCGATCTGTTTGCAGCTCTTTGGTTCGATCGTTATTTCAGCCATAAAAACAATACCCCTTTCAACTATATGCTGATAAAAATCGCCTGAACATCCGCAATCTGTTCAAACGAAAGAAATTTATTTAAATTTATAGTCATATTTAATATTTACATATCAATATTGTATCATATAATTGTATATATTTCAATATTGCAATTCAAATATTTATGAAATAATTTATTGGAAAATAGTAAGATGTGGAAAAATCATAAACTGTAATGGTTATTTTTCAGTAGGTCGACTTATGTCGACCTTGTGAACAGCGTTTCTTTTTGGTACACTAAATATATCAGCAAATAAAAAATCAAAAACGGAGGGTATTTGCCATGAATAATCAGACTTTTGAGTTCGACCACAATGAATTTAGTAATCTGCTTTGCGAAATGCTGGAGGTAGCTGATGTTTCAAAGGAAAAACTTTTGGAAAAAATATCAGACGATTCAAAAATCCCTTTTGATACATTAAAACGATGGTTAAGTGGAAAAAATAAGCCGAAGGATTATGATAAAATATGTAAACTTGCAGAGGCTATGGGGGTAAATCCTGAAGATTTTGCCGGAAGGGAAAAAGAAGAAAATGATGTGCAGATCAGTATGACCGGGGATTCAAACGGATGTTTAAAAAAGATTGTATCAGCTGTGTATTATGAGATATCTGATTTTCTTGAAACATATCGTTCATATGACGGAAAATCAGAAAATAACATATTGATAGAAAAATTTAATATTATGTTCAGAAACTTTAAAAAATTAAGACTGGACATTCCAAAAAGACTATTCAATAATCTGGAAGAATTTATAACTGATTATCTTTTTATGCTGACCGGAATAGATAATGCACTTTCTCTTTATCTGGATGAACTGGATATGAAAGAAGAAAGCATGGAATTTGTTGATAAAATGATCATGAAATTCTGCTGTTGCTGGAGAAGAGACAGAATCTCAAAAACGATCTGGGATGAATACTTCAAACTAAAAAAATACATTATATCAGAAACTGAAGGTATTATTGAATATTCTGATCCGTTAGATGACTATTACATCGATTATGAGTTTGATTTTGATTTTGAAGAATCCGGATATATACCGGGACATAGTTTTGCACTTTATTTTATAAAAGATCTGTATGAATGGCTGGATGGAATGTTTCCTTTTAGTGTTTGTGATTCCATTAGTTTTACCGATATATGGGAATCCAGCAGGAGAGCCTTCAGAGTATCAGTAGTAAAAAATGCTTACTGGCAGCTTGAGGAGTTGTTGTCTGTATTTATTTCGTGATATATACATGCACTGATTTATGTTCTTGTCATATTCGCAGCAGTACATCAGAAAAAAGGCTTTCATTAATAATTTATATATTAATAAAATGGTATTGTACGGGAGGGTATTTTTATGAGTGAATTAATGTGTCCAAACTGCAAAAAGTATTTTTCAATTGATGAATCTGATTATTTAAATCTTATTTCGCAGGTCAGAACAACTGAATTTGAAAAAGAAGTCAAGGAAAAAATAAAAGCTGAAGCTGCAAAACAGAAAGCTGAGGCAGAAACCGAAAAAGCAAAAACAGAGAACGAATATACAAAGATCATCTCAGGAAAAGACAGTGAAATAGAAAAGCTGAGAGCACAGATAGAAAATTTTGAATCCGAGAAAAAGATCGCTGTTTCTGAAGCAGTTAAATCAAAGGAAAATGAAATCAAGGAAATCAATGAAAAGCTTATCAGACTCAATGCTTCTGTTTCACAGAAGGATACAGAAAAACAGCTTGCTGTAGCAACGGCTGTACAGGAAAAGGATAAGGAGATTTCCGATAAAAATGCTGAGATATTAAATCTGAACAATCAGCTCACTCTTAAAGATAAAGAGAAAGAAATAAGTGAAAGATCAATCGTGGAAAAATATGATCTGCAGCTGAAGTTAAAGGATGAACAGATCGAGCAGTATAAGGACTTCAAAGCACGTCAGTCAACCAAAATGATAGGGGAGAGTCTTGAACAGCATTGTGCAAACCTGTTTAACGGTCTTCGTGCTACAGCTTTTCAGAGTGCGTATTTTGAAAAAGACAATGATGCCAGAAGCGGAAGCAAGGGCGATTTTATTTTCAGAGATTATTCCGAAGACGGCACAGAGTATATTTCGATAATGTTTGAAATGAAGAACGAAGCTGATGAGACGGCCACCAAACATAAAAACGAACATTTCTTCAAAGAACTTGACAAAGACAGAAACGAGAAAAAATGCGAGTATGCCGTTCTGGTTTCACTTCTCGAATCTGATAATGACTTTTACAACAACGGAATCGTTGATGTTTCATATATGAGCGGTTATAAAAAAATGTATGTTATAAGACCGCAGTTTTTCATTCCGCTTATTACACTTTTACGAAATGCAGCCATGAATTCCCTTCAGTATCAGAAGGAGCTTGCCGTTGTAAAAAATCAGCAGCTGGATATCGTTCATTTTGAAGAAAATATGGATGAGTTTAAGAAAGGATTTGCAAGAAATTATGATCTTGCAAGCAAAAAGTTTAAAGCAGCCATAGAAGAGATCGATAAAACGATCGAACATCTTAACAAGACTAAGGAAGCACTGCTTTCATCAGAAAACAACCTGCGTCTTGCAAATAATAAAGCAGAAGATCTCAGCATCAAAAAACTTACTAAAAATGCACCAAGTGTTGCTGAAATGTTTGATAAACTTAATTAACATCCTGATTTTAATATGACAAACAGACGGCGTATGTCTCCGGTTGTTTTTGTCAGAGGTTATTCAAATATGCATTGACAAAAAAGGTTTATAAACATTTTTTGTTTATAAACCTCTTTTTTATGAATTGTATTATTTAATTACTATACTTCAAACAGAACTTAAAAAAGTACTTACTTTTTTTCTACTATGCCAAGATCAGTAACATGAGAATCTTTTGAGATATACTGTTTCATTCTTGCAAGATCAGCAATATCTATTCTTCCGTTCTTATCTATATCAGCTTCAGGGAATTTTGTTATATCCATTGTTCCTTTGTTTAACATCAGCTGAACACTTAATAATGTCAGGTCTGTAATTTCTGTAACTCCGTTATGATCAAGGTCACCAACATACATTACTTTTTCTGTTGTTGTAACAGCAGTAGTGGTTTCAGCAGAAGTATCAGCAGTTTCTGTAGTTGAAGCGGTGGTTTCAGCAGAAGTATCAGTAGTATCTGAAGTTGTGACTGTAGTTTCTATTACAGGTGCATCAGTAACTGTTGTTTCAGATGTATCAGCTTCCTGTTGGTTTATATCTACAAACGGAATATTATGATCATTTGCATGTTTTTCAGCTTCTGAGCCTGTTACACCGTAAATGGTGAGTTCAGGACAGTTTTCAAATGCAGTATCACCAATTGTTGTTACACTTTCAGGAATTGTAACAGATTTTAACTGAATATTATTTTTAAAGGCTCCGTCAGTAATTTCTTTTGTTCCGTTGTTAAGAATAATTTCGGAACATATTGTTTTTTCTTTAGATGATATCTTTGAGTTTCCTAATATTGCATTGATTGTTGATACAGAACCCGGAATATTCAGAGTTTCAATGCCTGATAGTTCGAAAGCAGATGCTTCAATTTCTTTTAATGAAGATGGAAGTTCCAACTGTTTTAATCCGCTGCAATTGTAAAAAGCATAATCGCTTATTGATTCCAGTTTTGATGGAAGTGTTATTTCGGATAAGCCTGTGCATCCGGAAAAGAATCCTTCAGGTAATTTTTTTATAGAGGAAGCAGAAGAGAATTCAACAGTTTTTAAATTAGGACAGCATGAAAAAATATTATCACCACATTCGCCTAAAGAAGATGGTAAAACAATACTTTCAAGCTGATTGCATAATTCAAATGCTGCTGATCCGATCTTTATGTCAGGACAACCGGTCAGGTCAAGTTTTTTTATTTCTGACATATAAAAAGCATTATTTTCTATTTCTTTAACATTTCTTATAGAAAAATAATCATACCCTTTTGTATTCATAAATGCACTGCTGCCTATTTTTTTTGCGCCTTTTATTTCAAGATTTGAAATAGTAGCATCTTCAAAAGCCCTAGATTCTATAACATCCATCTGCTGAGGAATATTAATATTTTTAAAATAAAGTTTTTTGGAAAAAGAATAAAAAGCATCTTTACCAATTTTATTTAAATCCTTAGGTAATTCTATTTCACACATATTATCAGAAGGAATGTTGTCAATAGTGTATGTAAAAGCATAGCTACCTATTTGAGTACCTGTTGGGTGAAAAGAACGATCTATTATAATCTTTTTTAGATTATCGCATTTAACAACCAAATTTGAACCGGTAAATACTACTTCATTTTCAAAATGTACTTCTTCAAGATTTTTACAATTAAAAATAAATTCATACGGAATGACTAAATCATCGCCTCTGACGGTAACACTTTTCAGGGAATCATTATTTGAAATGACCTTGTAACCAAGATACTTAACACTTGATGGAATAGTAATTTCCTTGACTTTTGGTAAATACGAAAGTGCAAGGGACTGTATTTCTATTACAGAATCCGGAATGTATATATCGTCAAGAAATTCAAGTCCGAGAAAAGCTTGTGCACCAATAAATTCTAGTGTATTCGGCAAAGAAATTGACTCAACATTTTTAAACCTTGAAAAACAGTCATTTTCAAGTATTTTTACGCCGTTAGCTATGTCGATTTTTTTAATATCGTCAGGATTTACATGATTAGGACCAATAAAATATTCTTCTTTCTCACAGTCATATTCTATACATGAGGAAGCATTAACATAATCACTTCCGGTTATATACAGTGTATCACCATTCACTGTATATTTCGCATCATCTATTACCTCTTCATAAATGTACTCTCCTGATGAATCATGTCTGTTAATGTGCTTAATATTTTCAGCTGATGCACTTTTCTCTTCAGCTGATACACTTCCTTCTTCGGCAGATACTTTTGAGTACCCGGTCGTTACGGAGGTAAAACCTGATCCTGTTAATGTAACTGCCATAATAAGTGCAATGATTTTCTTTTGATTATTTTTCATATTTATTATCCTTTCTATCTATCATTTTTTGCTAAATTATATATTTAACAAATAAATTGCTTTTATTATACAATTAACATAAAAAAATGTCAATAGTATTACAAAATGTGCACTATAGAATATTTATTAACAAAAACATCTAAAATTGTGTGCTATTACACAATTTTAGACCATATACTATTGCGATAAAAATATAATTTTTATAAAGCGCTAATTTATACCTGCAGATGCAGGGGAGGCGTTTTGTATTTTTTACATGCTGATTGACCAATGGCGGCGAAGACAAAGGAAAGATATCATTTTACTGCAAGGCGTTAGGAGTAAGCAGACAGGCCTTTTACAATTACCTTGCAAACAAGAATAAGCCTTGGAAATACGAAGCCATTGCGGAATCCATGATGGAAATAGTGAATGAAGATGAGTGCAATGATACTTATTTTTGATACTTAAGGGGGGAGTTTTTGAATACAAAAAATCAGCCCTGAAAAATGTACCGACCCCCAAAAGTTAGACCTAAAAATCTAACTTTTGGAGGTCGTTATTTTTTTAGTTCAGTATTATTCAAAGTTTTGCCTTGAACTTAAGAGACGATTCGAAGAATTGCTGACCAAACAGTCGGAGATTGTACAACGACTGTCTGGAAAGATATCTGATTAAATTTTCGAAGCAAGTTCCTTAACTTCAGCAAGAGAGAGATTAAAAATATCAGCAATCTCCTCAAAAGTCATTTTACCCAGTGCAATAGCCTTTTTTGCAGTCTCCAGACTGTTTTCGCGAGCACCTTCAATTTTCCCCTCAATTTTCCCCTCAATTTTCCCCTCAAGTCTTGCATCTTCTTTGATTCCTTCAATAGCCTTGCACATATTAACCTCATCCTTTCCTTTATCAAATTCAAGTTCAGATCCTGTTACAATATTTATCATATCTGCAGTTTTTCTTGATATACATTTGAAACTTTGATCGCCATCAACAATCTTTTTCAGTTTATCCTTGTCCGAAGAGTATTTCAAATATTTGAACGCCTGAGATAATTCGGTATGAAACTTAGAAAAATCTTCGTCCGGAATAGATGCCGGAGCAATAAGATTTAACCTGTAGTCCTGAACATATTTTAAAATTTCAGGATCTTTGACATTTAACATATCATAAATTGAT